>CANRKV010000029.1 GCA_947631305.1 uncultured Jeotgalicoccus sp. | reverse complement strand
ATTTATATTCCACAGCGTGAGCAAGTGTATGGCCTAAGTTTAAAAACTTGCGGCTGCCGCTCTCATGCTCGTCTTCGTTAACGATTTTCATTTTTGTTTCAATACCTTTGATGATAAACGAGGTAAGATTTTGAACATCGATACTGCTGTCAGTTACTAGAAAGAGTTCTTCGAGCAGCTCTGGACTGTGAATCATCGCGTGCTTAAACACTTCGCCGAAGCCGCTGAGTACTTCAGGTGCAGGCAGCGACTCAAGAAACTCGAGATCGTAAATAACAGCTTTAGGACGGTAAAACGCACCGATCAGGTTTTTACCGTGACGGGAATTAATCGCAGTTTTACCGCCGATGGCGGAATCGTGTGCGAGCAGTGTCGTCGGCACGTGAATATAGTCGACACCGCGGAGAACCATACTTGCGATAAAGCCGCCGGCATCCCCCGTTGCTCCGCCGCCTATAACGACGATCAGCGAGTTGCGTTTAATGCCGGATGCGAGCAGTTCTTCCATAGTGTGCATTAAAGGAGAAACGTATTTAAACGATTCTCCTCCTGTGACGACCAGCGGTGATTTTATAAATGATAATTTTGTTTCTCTGTATATATCATAAACATTTTCATCGATAAGATAATATACAGATTCGTAGTGTTCGGTATAAGTATTTAACCGGTTTTCCAAAATGTTCCGGGCAACGTGAATTTTATAATTATTATCTTTATAGGCCGTCGAAATATCCATATTAATACTCGCTTAGACGTGTGTTGTACAGTTCCAGTGATGCTTTCAGATCGCCGAAGTCATCGCTCGGGAACTTATCTAAAATAGCCTCTGCCACTTCAATGGCAACCATGTGTTCAGCAACAATAGAAGCTGCCGGTACTGCACAAGGGTCACTGCGCTCTATCGTTGCAGTAAATGCTTCCTTCGTTTCAATATCGACACTCATTAAGGGTTTGTATAAAGTCGGTATCGGCTTCATAACGCCGCGGACAACAATTGGCATTCCCGTCGTCATGCCGCCTTCGAAACCGCCCAAGTTATTGGAACTGCGGTAAAAACCATCTTCAGAATCGAATTTAATTTCATCCTGAACTTCAGAACCAGGCGTTTCAGCCATTTTAAAGCCCATTCCAAATTCAACACCTTTAAAAGCATTAATGCTGACGATGCTGCGAGCAATTTTTGCATCGAGCTTACGGTCGTAATGCACGTGAGAACCTAAACCTACAGGCGGGTTCTGAACGATAACCTCAACGACACCGCCAAGCGTATCGCCGGCTTTTTTAGCTGCATCAATAACATCTTCCGCGGCTTTAGTCGCCTCATCTGAAATCATACGTACGCTTGAGTCACTTGATTTGTCACTTAAAGTGGCATAATCGTATGCGCCGTCATCTGTGACCTGCCCTATTTTAGTCACGCGGGAAGTAATATTTATATCAAGAGCATGTAATAATTCTTTACAGAGTGCGCCTACAGCAACACGTGCAGTGGTTTCACGGGCAGAAGAACGCTCCAGAATATTGCGGAGATCACGGTGATTATACTTCATTCCGCCAACCAGGTCAGCATGACCGGGACGCGGTTTAGTTATAATGCGTTTCATTTCAGCTTCTTCTTCTTTAGTAATCGGTTCGGCACCCATGATGTTTACCCAGTGTTTAAAGTCATCATTATTGACTTCCATCATGATCGGGCTGCCGAGCGTCTTGCCGTGGCGGACGCCTGAACCAAATTCGAAAGTATCTTTCTCAATCTGCATGCGGCGTCCGCGGCCGTAACCCCCCTGACGTTTAAATAACTCTTCCTGCATGCGTTCTTTATTAATTGGAAGGTTCGAAGGGAAGCCTTCGACAATAGCGTTGACTTTCGGACCGTGCGATTCTCCTGAAGTTAAAAATCTCATTGTAAGCACCTCTATCTGAATTATTTATTTATATTAATATATGAAAAAAAGACTGAGTAATGTTATTACCCAGCCTGGCTGCAAGTTTTAGTAAATCCAAGGGCTATTAGACAGGTTGTAATCTAATACTTCAGATTCGTTGAAGAATAAGTTAATTTCTCTTTCAGCACTTTCAAGTGAATCTGAACCGTGAATGATGTTTTTACCAACAGTTAGACCGAAGTCGCCGCGGATAGTTCCCGGTGCAGCTTCCTGAGGGTTAGTAGAACCTACAACTAAACGTGCAGTTTTAATTACATTTTCTCCTTCAAGAACCATTGCGAAAACAGGTCCTGAAGTAATGAACTCTACAAGCTCACCGAAGAAAGGTCTTTCACTGTGTTCACCGTAGTGAGTTTTAGCAAGCTCTTCAGATACCTGCATAAGTTTAGCACCAACAACTTTGAATCCTTTGTTTTCTAATCTTTCAACGATAGGTCCGATAAGATTTCTTTGGACGCCGTCCGGTTTAATCATAAGAAATGTTTTTTCCATTATAATAAGCTCCCTTAAATATGTTTTCGACTATTATTTTAGCATTATATACAGTGTGTTTACAAACTAATTTCGTCTGTTTTTTAACATACCGGCAATTTCAGTGAAATAATGTCTGATTGGTTCTTCGATATTGCTGATTTCAGCTTCAGCCTGCTCTATATGTTCTGTACTTACCAGAAGTGCCCGGTCGACTGCATCACTGTTTAAGATATAGTCAATCAGAGCACCTGGATTTTCTTTCGTGTCAGAGAATTTTTCCAGCATCGTTTTGAAGACTGGATCACTGTCTCTTAACAGCAGGACCGGCAAAGTATAGTGCCCGTTTTTAATATCTGAGTAATTCGGCTTGCCAAGTGTGCGTGTACTGCCGGTAAAGTCGAGACAGTCATCAATAATCTGGAAACTCATACCGATGTGATAACCGTACGCGCGGAGTTTATCCATCAGTTCATCATCGAGATGGGCCGCATGACCGCCAAGCTCAATACTCAGCACGATTAACAGCGCAGTTTTACGGTAAATTTTTCTGAAATAATCATCCAGTGTCTGCGCTGCGTCAAACTGCGTATCAAACTGGATAAGTTCGCCCTGCACGATTTCCCTGATGCCTGAAGAATATGTTTCATGAAATTTGGGGCTGTCAATTTTACTGACAATCTGCAGCGCTGAAGACAGCAGGTAGTTCCCTGTGTTGACTGCCTGGAAATAGCCGTGTTCATAAAACACAGTCGGCTTGCCTCTTCTCAGTTCGCTGTCATCGATAATATCATCGTGCACAAGCGTTGCCATATGGAGCAGTTCGAGACTCGCACTCGTTTTCAGTACATCATTGTAATGTTCTTTATCCCCTAATCTGCCTGCGAGTATAGTAAACATGGGACGAAGTTTCTTTCCCCCGGAGTTAAACAGCTCGAAACTCTTATCGTTAACTATCGTACCATTTGGTTTAAGTTCTTCTTTAACAATTTTTTTGACACGGGATAACTCCCCTGCCATAAATTTCTTTAAAGGTTTCACATTGCAGCCTCTAGCGGTTTATATCCGATATGAGTGGCTGCAGTACCAAATGTATGAGGGATTACTTTGATATTTATATATCCGTTCTGACGCATCATCGATTTTAATTCGAGTTTAGATAAAAACTTGCTCGTGGATTCATACAGCCAGGTATATTCCTGGCCGCTGCCGGCAATCATCTGACCGAGATACGGCATAATTTTACCGAAGTAAATATTGAAACCGTAATTAATCAGTCCGTTTTCCGGATTGGATGTTTCAAGAATAACAAGCTGGCCGCCCGGTTTTAAAACGCGGTAAAACTCTTCGACTGCTTTTTCATAATCCGGCAGATTGCGCAGACCGAATCCAATCGTAATAATATCGAATGAATTATCCTCGTAGGGAAGTTCAGTTGCATCGCCCTGCAGCAGTGTAATGTTTTTAATATCAGCTGTCTTTTTAGCAGCTACTTTCAGCATGTTCTCGCTGAAATCAAGACCCGTTATATCAGCTTCTTTATTTTCAGCAAGCTGTATAGTCCAGTCACCTGTACCGCAGCACAAATCGAGCACCTGATGGCCCGGTTTCACAAAGATTTCCTTGTTCGTACGGTTACGCCAGATCGTATGCTGATTAAAACTTATAATATCGTTCATATGATCGTAATCATCCGAAATGGAATTAAAGATTGTCTGAATTCTGTTTTCTGTTTGCATTAGCGCTCACCTTTTGTATTTATTATGTATGCCAGCTCCGAACGGTCAATGTTTTTAATATAACTGCCGAGTACGTTATCGAGCTCAGACGTCACATACCCATTATCTATTAAATACAAAAGCGGTGCAAATAGCAGGTACTTTAATTCACTGTCGGAAACTTCAAGAGCGTCTTCGTACTGTCTGGATTTTTTAGATGACAGGATTTTGGATATTTCCACCATGTCATGAACAACGTTCATTTCACCGTGACTGGCGAGCGACGAGTAGAACTCGCTGAAATAAAAGTCACCGGTAAGAACGTGGCTTTCCCGCTCATCAGCAGGCGGAATCCGGTCGAGCTGATTTAAAGCATATGTAAATAAAAGAACCGCATTTGAAATGTGTCTTTTATGAATTATATTTTTACTGTCTGAAAAAAAGTCAGTAATTTCATTTTGATCAAGCTTATTAATCAATTCAGCTAGTGCTGAATCGTTATATGGTTGCACGGCTGAGTATTTCATAAATATCACCTTATAAATGAATAGACCTAACGTTTCAAAGTTAGGCCTAGTAGATAAATTATTTAACTGCGTCTTTAAGTGCTTTACCAGCTTTAAATGCAGGTACTTTTGATGCTGGGATTTCGATTTCTTCACCAGACTGCGGGTTGCGGCCTTTTCTTGCAGCACGGTCACGTACTTCAAAGTTACCGAATCCGATTAACTGTACTTTTTCACCATTTTGAAGTGAACCTTGAATTGATTCAAAAACTGCGTCTACTGCAGCTCCTGCTTCTTTTTTTGTAAGGTCAGCTTTGTCGCTGACAGCGTTGATTAAATCTGTCTTATTCATCTGATAGACCTCCTATAATCTGTATAATGATTTTATCATTATGTTTTGACTTTACCATACGGCCGTAGGGACTGCAACGGATTTAACCGTTTTTTCCATTAAAAATCGAACTGAAATTAACTTTTGTGCAGACTCGTCATAAATATTGCTTCGTTATTTTCGTCAACTGTCATTTCAGGTGAGTATATCGGCACTATTGGTGTATATTCATACAGTACCTCACGAATATCTTCACCAGTCTCAAATTCGAGACCTTCGTTCTCAATCATCATATTCAGGTCGTCTCTGTAATCGACGACGAAATCCTGACCGCCGCTGTAATAGACATTAAGTTCCTGTCCTGTATAAGGACTGGTTACTGTCGGATTGTCAGCGAGGTTATAATGCTCAAGGTCAAGCTGATATACATTCGGACCGACCTGTTCGCCGAGCTCCACGTGTTCGCCCATGCCGTTAATGCGGAGGCTGAGTGAGCGGAGCTCTTCGATAATTGCAAGGTCTGCAATTTTTACAGTCGGATCTTCTTCTTCATCGAGTATAACATATTGAAAGTTTCCGCCGTTTTCGTATGCCGTTACCGGAATTTCACTTAAATATTCCGGAACAACTCTGGTGAATTCAACCTGGTACTCCAAGTACTCAACAGCATCTTCAGTCGTTTTAATCGGCAGTATACCGCCTTCAGACTCCTGGAAGTTGTCGACTGCATTCTGGACGTTCTGAATATCAGTTTCAGGCGGAATATTGCTGCCTGCACGCTGATCGTCTGGATACATACACCCCGTCAGCACAACGAGTGCCAGCGTGAAAGTTAAAAGAAATCCTAATTTACGCATGTGTGGATCCCCCGATGACTAAAATCATCAGCAGAAACGCGAGAATTAAAAGTACCCATGCAATTAAAGAAATAAAGACGCTGACGAAACGAATAGTAATTACAAACCTTGCCAGATAAATTAATACCGCTGCAAGTGCCATAAAGCCAATCGACACGAATGACACCCACATTAAGTCCATTCTTGAAATATCAAACATACATTTACCTCTAACTATTTACTATTTTTTATTTGACTCTCCAATAATTGTTTCAAACCTTCTGATTCTGAAGTTTTTTCGCGCTTCATGAGCGCACTGAATGCTTCATCTTCGCTGATTCCATTAAATAAGTAACCGTATAAAACTTTCGTAATCGGCATATCGACGTCGTGTTTTTCAGCGAGTTCAAAAGTGGCTCTCGTCGTATTGACACCTTCGACGACCATACCCATCTTCTCGGTAGCTTCTTCAAGAGATAAACCTCCTGCCAGCATTTGCCCGCAGCGGTAATTTCTTGAGTGCTGGCTCGTCGCTGTAACGATTAAGTCACCCATTCCCGTCAATCCGAGGAATGTCAGCGGGTTTGCCCCGAGTTTCGTGCCGAGACGTGCAATTTCATGCAGTCCGCGTGTAATTACGGCAGCTTTCGGATTGTCTCCGAAACCGTAGCCGGCAAGTGCGCCGACAGCAAGTGCAACGATGTTTTTCAGTGCCCCGCCGATTTCAACGCCGACCATATCGTTATTAACATATACTCTGAAGTAATCCGTCATAAAGACATCCTGAATAACTTCGGCACCTTCTTCACGGATAGACGCAGTGCTGACCGTCGTCGGCTGTCGGAGTGCGACTTCTTCCGCGTGGCTCGGTCCGCTGAGTACACAGATGTCCGATACGCGGTCTTCATCGAATACTTCTTCAAGCACTTCCGAGACACGTTTGTACGTATTTAATTCAAGTCCTTTTGCGACATGCACAACGAGGACCTGTTTATCTAATTTGTTTAAGAGTTCATTTAACCGAGATGCTACAGAACGCATTGCGTTAACGGGTACAGCAAGCACGAGGATTTCCGCGTGTGCTGCTGCTTCTTCCAGTGACGCTGTTGCTGTAATACCCGGTGACAGCTCAATATTTTTTAAATAGCGGCTGTTCGTATGCGACTCATTTATTTCTAAAACAGTATCTTGATTTCTCCCGTACATCATTACCCGATTATTATTGTCATTTAAGACCATCGAGAGGCTCGTACCAAAACTACCTGTTCCAATGACTGAGATGTTCATATTGATACCCTACTTTCTAATTTCTTTTACGGGTGATAATGTGAATCGGCGTGCCGGTGAAATCAAAGGCTTTACGCAGCTGATTTTCAATATACCGTCTGTAGCTGAAATGCATCAGCTCAACGTCGTTCACGAACAAGACGAATGTCGGCGGTCCGACACTGACCTGCGTACCGTAATAGATGCTTAAACGGCGTCCTGTCGAGTCTGTAGGTGTCGGGTTCATGCTGACACTGTCTACAAGCACTTCGTTCAATGTACTCGACTTCACGCGCATATGGCTCGATGCATATGCCTGCTGAATAAGCGGGAATAATGTTTTAAGACGGACTTTAGTCACCGCAGAGACGAAAGTGATTGGTGCGTAATCCAGGTACTGGAAGTTTGATCTGATATCCAGTTCGAATTCGCGCATTGTTTTTTCATCTTTTTCGACTGCGTCCCATTTATTGACGACGATAATAATCGCACGTCCTGCTTCATGGGCAAGACCGGCAATTCTCTTGTCCTGCTCACGTATGCCTTCTTCACCGTTAATAATAACGAGAACAACATTGGAACGTTCAATGGCGCGAGTGGCACGGAGAACTGAATATTTCTCTGTTGCTTCATAAACTTTACCGCGCTTTCTCATACCTGCCGTGTCAATCAATGTGTAAGATTCATCTTCAAATGTATATGCCGTATCGACCGCATCGCGGGTCGTACCGGCTATATCGGAAACGATAACACGTTCCTCGCCGAGAATTGCGTTGACAAGGCTGGATTTACCAACATTCGGACGGCCGATTAATGACACTTTAATAGACGGGTCTTCTTCAACTTCAGTTTCCAGAGTTTCAAAGTGCTTGACGATTTCGTCGAGCGCATCACCAAGTCCGAGACCATGTGATCCGGATACCGGCCAAGGTTCACCGAGTCCAAGCTGGTAAAACTCATATATTTCACTGCGCATTTCATAGTTATCAATTTTGTTTACTGCAAGGACGATGGGTTTCTTTGATTTTTGTAAAATTCTTGCGACGAATAAATCATCGCTCGTTACACCGTCTCTGCCGTTCACAATCATTAAAATAACATCTGCTTCAAGAATCGCAATTTCCGCCTGCATTTTAATCTGCTGCTGAAACGGCTCATCTTTAATTTCAATACCGCCGGTATCAATTAAATTAAAGTTATAATTTAACCAGTCACCTTCGGCGTACAATCTATCTCTTGTAACACCTGGAGAATCTTCGACAATTGCCTTTCTTTCTCCGATAATTCTGTTAAAAAGCGTGGACTTGCCGACATTCGGCCGCCCTACTACTGCTACTGTTGGTTTATACATTGTTACCCTCCCTGTATGCACATTTATTTTAACACAAATAAAATAAAGAGCGATAGTATCATCGCTCTTTATTTATGAGTGAGTTCTAATATTATAAGTCCAAGTTTTTAAAACGATCGCCGAACACGTCACCTAAAGTTGGTGCGTCGTCGTCATTATCATCTGTGTAAACCTGTGTATTTTCTTCGCGCTTAGCCTGTTTAGGCTTAGCCGGAGCTGTTTCCAATGCTTTAATTGATAATGAAATTTTTTCATTGTCCTTATCAAGACCGATGATTTTCACTTCAATTTGCTGTTCTTCTTTAAGCACGTCGCCTGGTACGTTTACGTGTTCGTGTGCAATTTCAGAAATATGCACAAGACCTTCAACACCCGGTTCAACTTCAACGAATGCACCGAAGTCAACTAAACGCTTAACAGTACCTGTTAACACATCGCCTGTGTTGTGAGCATCGATAAACTTGTTGAATGGAGATTCGCCTGCCTGTTTTACAGATAAGCTGATACGTTCCTGTTCAGGATTTACATCGAGAACTTTAACTTGTACCTTCTGACCGATTTCAACAGCATCTTCGACGCTGTTTACGCGGCTGTAGCTTAATTCTGAAATGTGAGCAAGACCGTCTACGCTGCCGATGTTGATGAATGCACCGAAAGTAGTTGTACGAACAACTTCACCTTCAATGATGCTGCCGATTTCCAGGTCTTCAAGTTCTGCCTGGCGGTGTTTAGACTTTTCACCTTCAACAATGCGTTTGCGGTTAAGAATTACTCTGTTTTTCTCCTGATCGATATCTTCGACTTTAACTTCCAGAGTCTGACCGTTGAATTGTTCAAGGTCTTCAATATATTCATCAGAAAGAAGTGATGCAGGAATAAATCCTCTAACGCCGACATCTAATACCAGACCGGCTTTAACTGCTTCTACAACAGTACCTTCAAGCGTTGCATCAGCATCCTGCTTCTGTTTTAAATCTTCATATGCTTTCTGTTCATCAAGCTTGCGCATTGAAACAATGATGTTTTTAGCATCATCTTCAACTTTGATAACTACTGCAGTGATTGAATCATCAAGTGCAATAATATCGTTCGGGTGCTCGATACGTTTGTTTGTAAGCTGACTGATTGGAATTATGCCTTCGTAATCAGAATCATCTACTTGAACTTTTACAAACTTATCTTCGATGTTAAAAATCGTACCTGTTACTGTGTCACCAACTGCAAACGGGCTGTTTTCAGCCGTCTCAGTTTCATTCTGTAATTCTGCGTTGTTGTCAGGTGCGTCGTTTGACTGTGTTTCCTCAATGTTTGATTCTTCGTTCTTAATGTCTTCTGTCGCCATGTGCTTGCCTCCAATTACTATACAGTGTATATAAATAACTTCTTACAATTCGAACCTTTTGTCAAGTGATTATTCTGAAAATAGTAAATTGTTAAGATTTTTCTCCAATTTACGCGTTAAATCTTTACGGGTATTCCCCGCCTCTAAAAATTCTTCGGTGTTAATTGGTTTACCAAATACTATTGTAACACCCTTTTTACGATTATACTCGCCTTTAATAACAACTGGTACAATCGGCGCTTCGGATTTCGAAGCGATAAAGCTCGCGCCTTCCTGCAGATTCTGCAGCTGTTTCACGTCGCCTTTGTTGCGGTGACCCTCAGGGAATATTAACAGGCAGCGGTCTTCTTTCAGTGCGTTAATAGAAGTTTTAAGCGCTGCTCTGTCACTTTTTCCGCGGGATACGGGAATTGCATTTAAGCTTGGGAAAACTTTACCGATGACCGGCAGCTCAAATAATTCCGATTTTGCAAAGAATGACAGCTGACGGTCAAGTGCCAGACCGATTAAAGGCGGATCGAAATCCGATACGTGGTTTGAACAGAGCATAACCGGTCCTGATGACGGGACTCTGTTTTCACCGATTATTGTTATTTTAAATCTGAGTCTGTAATAGCATTTGATTAAAAACTTTGCAATTTCATAAATCATTTACTGTACCTCCAGTTTATCTTCGACCAGCTGAATTATTTTCTGTTCTGCTTCATCGATCGATAAATGACTCGTATCGAGAAGGGTTGCATCTTCAGCTTGTACTAGCGGTGAGATTTCTCTCGTGCTGTCAATTTCATCCCGCCGGATGATTTCTGCAGTCAGCGCAGCTATATCAATGTTGTTGCCGCGTGCAGTTTCTTCAAGCAGCCTGCGTTCTGCTCTGACTGCAGGTGACGCCTGCATAAAAATTTTAACATCAGCATCCGGCAGCACAGTCGTGCCGATATCTCTGCCGTCCATAACAACATTGCTGGTTCTGCTGATCTCGCGCTGCATATCAACGAGATAAGTTCTGACCTCGCCGATTGCAGATACGCGGCTGACATTATTTGTGACTTCCGGCGAGCGGATTTCAGCGGATACATCTTTATCATTTAAATATACTTCGTCATTAATGCCGAACGTAATATGAACGTGTGAGGCAATATC
Source organism: uncultured Jeotgalicoccus sp. (assembly GCA_947631305.1). Lineage (GTDB taxonomy): Bacteria > Bacillota > Bacilli > Staphylococcales > Salinicoccaceae > Jeotgalicoccus. The sequence goes on along the minus strand of CANRKV010000029.1, from coordinate 1,152 downwards.
CTTAATAATATCATCACCGTGTTCAAGTACGTACAATGTAACTGCACGGTACATTGCACCGGTATCGATATATAAAAACTCCAATTTCTTTGCGACGCGTTTTGCAATTGTACTTTTGCCGGCAGCCGCCGGCCCGTCAATTGCGATACTGATATGTGACATTTGATGGCCTACTTTCATTTTACGGTATTATAAGTTCCTGTCCGACGCTTAAACTATCGGGTGTGACGCCGTTTGCTTCCATGATGCGCTGTACATTCGCTGCACTGCCGTCACCGTAGTACTGAATTGCAATACGGTATAAATTATCTTCTGGTGTTACGACATGCGATGCATTAGCATTTTGTGTCTCCGAAGAATCTGACTCTGTATCTGTCTCGGTATCTTCTTCTGCTGTGTCAGTTTCTGTATCTGCCTCAGGTTCAGCTGCAGGTTCGTCTTCTTCCTCTGCTTCAGCGCTGTCTGATTCAGCTTCTTCTTCAGCATCGTCTTCTTTACTGCGGATTGCACTGAGTGCAGCTTCTTCAAGTTCCTGAAGTTCTTCCTGAGAATAATCTGTTTCGATATTTTTAGCAGTTAAATCTTCATTGCGGTTTGCTGCGAGGCGTCTTTCATGTTCAGCTTTCTGTGCCTCCAGTTCTTCGTTAAAACCTTCTCCCCCATTTTCTTCTTCAGTTCCGCTGTTATCAGCAGTCTCTTCTGAAGTGTTTTCATTAGCCAGCTGAATTTCATCATTCAGGGACGGCCAGAAATTAGAAAATATTAAGAATGCAAATAAGACTGTGATCGGAATTAACACGAGAACGGCAAGCACCCATGGAAGCATGCGTTTTTTACTGCCGTTGTCTTTTTTCTCTGGTTTTTTTCCTTTGCTCTTCGCAGCACCGATGCCGCCGAGCTTTTCTTTTGAAATCTTAATTTCGTTTTTAATGCGATTTTGATACGAAGAAAATTTGCCTGCAAATAGTGCTTTGCCCTTTGCGGCATTCTCAGCGCTGAAATACCCTTTCAGCTTATCGGTAAAATTATTTTCTTTTTGCTGCTGTTTTTTTGGAGGTGCTTTTTTCTCCGGCTGCTTGTTTTCACCAGCCTCTTTAGTTTTGTGCCGCGCACTGCGGCTTAAAGTTTCGCGGTTCTGCTTTTCTGACTTTT
>CANRKV010000028.1 GCA_947631305.1 uncultured Jeotgalicoccus sp. | reverse complement strand
TGTTCTGCTTCATTTGAAAATTCTGAAGCGGCAACAACGTCAACAGGCAGTATTAATTTCCCGTCAGCTTTTTCGAGCAGCTCTTCGGCAATTTTAATATTGTCTTCTTCAACTAATGATGTCCCAATTGATTGCCCCTGTGCTTTTAAGAAAGTGTTGGCCATACCGCCGCCGATTAAAATCTTGTCAGCCTTATTAATAAGGTTGTCGATGACGTTAATTTTATCGGATACTTTTGCTCCGCCTAAAATTGCGACGAACGGTGTTTTAGGGTTATCGACAGCGCCGCCGATAAACTCTATTTCTTTCTGCATTAAAAATCCGGATACAGTCGGCAGATGCTCGCTGATTCCGACGTTTGAAGCATGTTCACGGTGTGCTGTGCCAAATGCATCGTTAACGAATATGTCGCCGAGTGATGCCCAGTACTTACCAAGAACAGCATCATTTCTGCTTTCTTTCGAGTTGTGCAGATCTTCGTAACGCGTATTTTGTACCATCAGAACTTCACCATTCTTAAGTTCCCCGATGCCTGCTTCAAGATCCTTGCCGCGTGTTTTATCGCTGAACAGAACTTCTTTACCCATAATATCGCTTAAACGCTCGGCAACCGGCGCTAAAGAATATTCACGCTTGTCCTCTTTAGTTTTAATACGCCCGAGGTGTGAAAATAAGATAACTTTCCCGCCTTTAGCTAAAACGTAAGAAATTGTTTTTACAGCAGCTTTAATACGCGTATCATCCGTAATCTGCCCGTTCTTCATCGGCACGTTAAAATCTGCCCGTATTAATACCTTTTTGCCTTTTAATTCAACATCTTCAAGAGTCTTCTTCATGAATGCGCCTCCAAATTTATATTCACTTTAATTATACATATGTCGCCTGCTTATTAAAACAATAAAAATATTTTAAGTCCATTCTACAAAAAAAGCAGCAGACCATTTCGGTCCGCCGCTCTTCTTAAATATATTATTTATAATTGTCTTTTACGTAATCGTATATAGTTACAAAGTCGAGAACGCCTTCTTGAATTACGTTGCCGCCGTCACTTAGAACGGGAATGCGGACCATGTATTCTTCCTGCAGTTCATCGTCGTTATCGATATTCACTTCTGTCAGTTTCACTACGTTATCTCTCAGTTCAGACAATGCCAGTCTGAGCTGCAGTTTTCCTTCATTACACAATTGACAGTTGTCACGAGTGTAATAAGTAAGATTAAGCATTAGTTAAGCCTCTTTCTTCCGCATATTTTTAACTTTACGTTTCAGTGTCTGAAATAATGAATCTATCATCTCGGTTGAAATAATTCCCGTGGCGATTGCCATCGATATGAGAGCAACCTGAAATCCGTAGGCAAGTGCCATATCGTAATTCTGCAGCACGACACTCCGCATTGCGTTATACGCCATACCGCCGGGCACAAGAGGAATAATACCGCATGTAATAAAGATAATAATCGGTGCTCTCAATTGTCGGGAGCTCATTATCGATATTGCAGTCAGTACAATCGCGCCTAAAAATGAAGCGATCACCGCCTGCACATCGTACTGGGTCGCGATAAAGTACACGAGCCAGCCGAATGCACCGCTTAATCCGCCGGCGAAGATCGTTCTTCTCGGTGCATTAAACAGTATGCCGAATCCTGCAGAGGCAAAGAAACTAAGTATAAATTGGACCGCATATAACATTGTTCCCCTCCTACACTGCCATGAATACGAGGCCGACTCCGGCGCCGATTGCAATCGCTGTAAGCGATGCTTCCGCACCTTTCATCGTGCCTGCCATCAGATGACCGCGAATCATTTCACGTATCGCATTTGTAATGAGCACACCGGGAACGAGCGGCATGACTGCCGCAATAATAATCGTTTCCAGTTCCGCTCCCGGACCGAATTCTACATATAATACAGAAATTACAGCGATAAAAAACGCTGCAAAGAACTCGTTAAAAAATTTTATTTTAGTATAGCGCTGAATACTTTCCGTAATCAGCACACCCGCCATGCCCCCTGCAGCTGCGACCGGAATATCGACCGGTGCACCGTTAAAGAGAAGCAGAAACATAATGGCAACCACTCCGCCTGTAAAGACGACCAGCCAGAATGGAAACATTTTAGTTTCGTGGATGTTTTCAATACTGTTAATTGCATCTCTAATCGGCAAACCTTTCGAAATGCGTCTGGATAAGTCGTTAATATTCACGACTTTTTCTAAATTATTAGCACGTTCATCGATTCTTATCGTTTGAGACAGGGCGTAATCATTCATCGACAGAATAATTACCGTTGTCGTTACAAAAACCTGAACATTATCGATACCGTAGTTACCCGCTATGCGGATCATCGTATCTTCGATACGATACGTTTCCGCACCGCTTTCAAGTAAGATTTTCCCGCTGTTTAAACAGACAAAGAACACTTTTCGGACAAAGGCTTCGTCTAAACTATCATCGGGTTTATCGACTGTTTCAAGTTCTTCAAATGACAACTCGCCCACCTCTTTTTTAGCACCCCCGAGAAGAATTGAACTCCCATCTTAAGAACCGGAATCTTACGTGTTATCCATTACACCACGGGGGTAGAATAATATAAATTAAGCACATTTCATTATAGCAAGGAAGCTGTGAGTAATAAAGAGTAATTATTGACGAACTGCGTAATTAAATAATATGATAAAGTGATTAATAGAAGAAGTTCTTTCTTTTGACCTTATTTGACTAATGTGTTATAAATATAATATCAATTAAATTAGTTCACAAAAACAGGAGGCAATATTATGAATTTAATACCTACGGTTATTGAACAGACAAATCGTGGCGAGCGTGCTTACGATATTTATTCAAGACTTTTAAAAGATAGAATCATTATGATCGGGAGTGCAATCGATGATAACGTTGCAAACTCGGTAGTCAGCCAGCTCTTATTCCTGCAGGCTCAGGACTCTGAAAAAGATATTTATCTTTATATTAACTCACCGGGCGGCAGTGTTACTGCAGGCATGGCGATCTATGATACAATCCAGCACATTAAACCGGATGTACAGACAATCAGTCTCGGACTTGCAGCTTCAATGGGTTCATTCCTGTTAACTGCAGGCGCTAAAGGGAAACGTCACGCGCTTCCTAACGCTGAGATTATGATTCACCAGCCGCTTGGCGGCGCTCAGGGTCAGGCAACTGAAATTGAGATCGCAGCGAAGCACATTTTAAAAACCCGCGAGAAATTAAATCAGATTTTAGCGGACCGTACAGGCCAGCCGCTTGAAAAAATCGAAAAAGATACTGACCGCGATAACTTCATGACTGCTGAAGAAGCTAAAGAATACGGTCTGATTGACCATGTTATGGAACCGGAAAAATAAGAGCGTTAATTTAGAGTTTAAGTCACATACGTGACTTAAACTCTTTTTTCAATTAAAATGTAAGTAATCTTATATATTGGGAGGTCAAACATTTGAACATTCTCATTACAGGCGGTACAGGTTTTATCGGTTCAAAATTAACACACGCATTCCGCAAAGACCGCCATCACGTTTACATTTTAACGCGGCAGGAGCAGACGTCGGAACACCCATATATACATTACATTAAATACGACGACGGTAATTTTAACAATCTGGACTGGACCAAAGATCTGCCGGAAGATTTTGATCTTGTTTACAACCTCGCCGGTGCATCTCTGAATAACAAATGGACAGAAGAATATAAAGAACTGATCCTGTCGAGCAGACTGAACATGACCGGTATGCTTTACAAGTGGCTGGAAGAATCAGGCATTAAACCGCTCGCATTTATTAACGCGAGTGCAGTGGGCTATTATCCGACAAGTGAAATCGTGGAATATGATGAATTCGACAAATTATCTTCGACGAACTTTTTATCGGCTGTGGTCAACCAGTGGGAGGCCGCAGCAGCTGAATTAGAAATACTTGGCATCCGTGTCGTATACTCCCGCTTCGGTCTCGTGCTGGATAAAGACAACGGTGCCCTGCCGATGATGGAAAAGCTGTATAAAGCAAATATCGGCGGCGATATCGGCACGGGCAGACAATGGTATTCATGGGTTCATATCGATGATGTCATCAACGCCCTGTTGTTTATCGGTGTGAATCAGGAAGTCAGCGGCCCGGTGAATGTCACAGCTCCCGTGCAGGTCAGACAGCACGAATTTTCAAAAGTGCTGAGCGCCGTCCTCGGCAAAGCGAACTTTCTTAAAACGCCTGCTTTCTTAATCGATAAAGTACTTGGTGAACGGGCCCTGCTCGTTACCGAAGGACAGAAAGTTCATCCGCGTGTACTGTTAAACAGCGATTTTAAATATTTGTATCCAACACTGGAACAGGCAATGGAAAACATCTACAGCTAAAAAAATGTTAACAAAAACAGCGTGTCCGATTAATTCGGATACGCTGTTTTTGTATAAATCTTAAAGTACGAGTTCGTCCCCGCTCCGCAGTTTATCTGCGATTTCATCGAGTTTTCTGAGCCGGTGATTGATACCTGATTTCGATATCGTACCCGTTGACACAGCTTCACCGATTTCTTTTAATGTCATATCCTGATGTTCAACACGGATACGCGCGACTTCTCTTAAACGCTCCGGCAATTCATCGATACCGATTTCTTTATCGATAAATTTAATATTCTCCACCTGGCGCATCGAGGCGTTAATTGTTTTGTTTAAGTTTGCTGTTTCACAGTTGACAAGACGGTTGACCGAGTTGCGCATATCTCTCACGATGCGTATATCTTCAAATTTTAACAGTGCCTGATAACCGCCGATAAGACTTAAAAATTCTGCAATTTTCTCTGCCTCTTTTAAGTAAATAATATAGCCGCGTTTACGGTCGATATATTTAGCATTTAATTCGTAGCTGTTCATCAGATCTGTAATTGCCTGCGCATGTTCTTCATACAGCGAGCCAATCTCTAAATGATATGCGGATGTTTCCGGGTTATTGACCGAACCTCCGGCAAGAAATGCACCTCTTAAGTAGCTTCGTCTGCAGCATTCCTTATTTTTAATTTCATCGCTAATCGTATTCGTCAGCACACCGCCTGAAAAAATATCCAAATCTGCCAGCACATCTTTAGATTCTTTTTTAATGCGGCAAATATAGACGTTGTTCTTTTTCAGTTTCATCTTTTTTCTTACTAAGAGATCAATTTCTATTCTGTATACATTTTTAATTAACGAGAAAATACGGCGTGCAATCGCAGCATTTTCTGTTTGCACATTAATAACCCATTGCCCGTCAAAGTAACTGACTGCACCGTTCATTTTAATCAATGCGGACAGTTCACTCTTCATGCAGCATTTATCAACTTCAATTCTCGTTAATTCATTTTTCATTTCGGAAGCAAATGACATGCTACCACGTTCCTTTCAAAATCTTCCCTAATACTTCAATGTCTCGGTTTGATCGATAACAATGTCGTATATAATTTCAGCGAGTTTCTCATTGTTATGACGCACAACACGTTCTTCATCAACGATAATCAGGTCATCATCTGTGATGACTGACACGCCGTGCGCTTCCAATTTGTCCCGTTCGCTTCTAATAATCTGGACACCTCTATTTTTATAAGTATCCGCCATTTCTTCATAAACATCCTGTTCGTTTAAAATGACATAGTCAATCACACGTGTCTTCAAATGTTTTTCAATCGCATAAAGGTGGTCGTAGGCTGACATACCCATCGTCTCACCCGGCTGTTCCAGGAGATTCGAGACGTATACTTTAATGCCTGTCGATTCCGCTACTGCCTCGGCGATGCCTTTCGGCAGCAGATTTGGAATAATACTCGTATATAATGAGCCCGGCCCAAGCACGATAATATCCGCTTCCAGTATCGCTTCAACCGCAGCCGGTGTTGCATCGATGTTCGTCGGTATTAAGTACATTTCCTTAATTTCTTTTTGTACTTTCGGAATGTAGCTTTCACCGATAATAATAGAATCATCGATCATTCTTGCTGCGAGTTTCGGACTGACATTCGTCGACGGAATTACCGTCCCTTTAACGTTTAATATTTTTGACAGCTCACTGACCGCAGTCGCAAAATCACCGCTGATATCATACATCGCAGCGAGCATTAAATTGCCGAGCGAATGTCCTGATATTTCATCTTTCTTAAAACGGTACGTAAATAAATGCTCGAGTTTCGTTTCTACTTCGCTTAAAGCCGACATCACGTTCCTGATATCCCCGGGTGCGGGCATATCAATCTGATCGCGGATAATTCCGGTTGACCCACCATCATCCGCCACCGATACTATGGCAGAAATATCAACCGGATAATTTTTTAATCCGCGTGATAAAACTGCCAGACCCGTTCCCCCGCCGATAATTGCGATTTTAATCTTTTTCATGGATTGTTCCTTCAATCATCGCATCACGGTGGGTCGTGTTAATCGAAAATGCGAACTTATACTTCAAATCTTGTGCGAGACGCTCAGACAGTGCAACAGAGCGATGCTGTCCACCTGTACACCCAATCGCAATCGTCAGCTGCGATTTTCCTTCTTTTATATATTGAGGAATTAAATATTTAATCATATCGTACAGTTTTTCGTAAAACGTATCAGTATCCTGCCACTTCATCACATAGTCATAGACTTCTTTATCCAGCCCGGTTAATGGACGGTACTCCGGAATATAAAACGGGTTCGGCAGGAATCGGACGTCGAACATTAAATCCGCATCTATTGGAATCCCATGTTTAAAACCGAAGCTCAGCACGTTAACAGCAAAGAATTCTTCACGCCCGCCTGAGTATAAAGTGAAGATACGGTCTCTCAGCTCTTTCGGTGCAAGGTCAGTCGTATCGACAATTACAGATGCGCGCCCCTTCAAGTCATCGAGTATGTCCCGTTCTTTTTTAATTGCTTCAAGTACGGAGACTCCTTCGTTTAACGGGTGCGAACGGCGCGTTTCTTTGTAGCGGCTGACGAGTCTCTCATCATCTGTATCGAGAAAAACAATACGCAGCATAATACCTTCATTATTAAGCACTGTTTCCAGTTTTTGAATTAAATCATCGAAAAATTCTTTGCCCCGTAAATCGATGCCGAGCGCGACTTTGTTCATTTTACCGTCAGTGGACTCCATTAATTCTACGACTTTCGGAATAAGAATCGGGGGAAGATTGTCGATACAGAAGTAACCCGTATCTTCAATGGCTTCCAGTGCAACAGATTTTCCTGAACCGCTCATACCTGTAATTATGATTAAATTTTTCATAAAGCACACCCTCAAATTTACTTATTTTCACTAATTGTCATTCACATATATTATAACGGATAACGTTACGAAAAAACCCCCTTACGGGGGATTTAATACTATTAATTATTCATTGTCTTCCAGCTTCTCAAGATAGTGCTGAGCATTTTGAGCTGCAAGACTGCCGTCGCCTGTCGCTGTAACAATCTGGCGAAGTGATTTTTCTCTGACGTCTCCTGCGGCAAATATGCCCGGGATTTCAGTTTCCATTTCTTCGTTCGTGACGATATAACCGTCATCGTTTAAAATACCGAGATCTTTAAACGGTGATGTCAGCGGCAGCATGCCGATATAAACAAAGACACCCTGTGCGTCAAAGTCGTAAGATTCGCCTGTATTTTTATTTTTCAGCGTTACTGACTCTACGCGGCTTTCACCGTTAATTGATTGCAGTTCTGTATCCCAGATAAAATCAATTTTATCATTTTTAAATGCACGGTCCTGTAAAATTTTCTGAGCACGCAGCTGATCGCGGCGGTGAACAACTGTCACTTTGCTCGCGTATTTAGTCAGGAATACACCTTCTTCAACAGCTGAGTCCCCGCCGCCGATAACGACAAGTTCACGCTCTTTAAAGAATGCACCGTCACATACTGCACAGTAACTCACACCGCGTCCGCGAAGTAAATCTTCACCTGGTACGCCGATTGTTTTATATTCTGCACCTGTTGCAATAACAACGCTTTTCGTATGAATATCTTCAGACGATGTTTTCAGTATTTTAATGTCACCGTCAAGTTCAACGCTTTTAATATCGCCGTACTTATATTCTGCACCGAATTTCTGCGAGTGCTCAAACATTTTAGAAGATAATTCCGGCCCTGTAATCATGCTGAAGCCCGGGAAGTTTTCTACTTCTTCAGTGTTCGCCATCTGTCCGCCCGGCACACCGCGTTCAAGCATTACTGTTTTAAGCTCTGCACGTGACGCATAGACTGCCGCTGTCATGCCTGCGGGTCCTGCACCGATTATTACTACGTCATATATCGTTTTCTCTTCCATAATCGTTCTCCTTTAAAAAATTGCTACATACAATTATATAGGCTTTCTGCCCGTAAATCATTATATCTGCTTTATTCTCTCTATTGCTTTATTCAATCTGTATACCGTCGTATTAAACATTTCAGCGACGCCTTTTTTAGTCAGCCTGCGTCCGCCGGGATATAAATACAGCGCTGCTGCTGTATGGCTTTCAATATCGTCAAACTCTTTATGCTTTTCGTACAGATCATGAAACACGTTGATCCACATCAGCAATGTCTCTTCATCTCTGTATGATAAGTCATAAAGCAGCTCAAGTCCGATATGCATCCGTCCGAGACGAACCAGTTTCAATCCCTGGAATAAAAATGTCACATACAGTTTTTCATAATCATCCAGCGTTTCAATATGATCCCATATCGATAAACCGATAATCGCATCACGCGGCTCTACTTTACTTATTAAATATAGTGCGAGCAGACGTTTGTGCTGGTCTTCATCATGCAGATACATACTTTCCAGTGCGAGTATTTTGTCTGCGGCTTGCTGTTTGTTCCACGGACTGAACTTCTCGTCCACCGGATGAAAATTCTGCATCCGTGTCCAGTATATTTTGGATTCCTCAAGCATGCCGAGATGATAACTCGAAAAACTGAGTGCATGCAGCAGCTGGAAATTGATTATTTTCTGCTTTTTATAAAGCGGAAACAGCAGTTTATATGAATGCTCATACTTCTGCAGGAAATTCAGTACCAGCCCGACTTTAAAACGTGCATCGTCATCAAGCGGCTCTACAATCTCCAGTTTTTTCAAATACGCTTCGTACTCGTCAAACTGCTCGGTATGGTAATGCAGCAGCGTCATATGGCTGAGTGCATGCATATCTGTCTGATCGTCTTCCAAGAGCTGCCGGAGCAATACTTCCGCATCTTCATATTTATTTAAAAATAAATATGCCATCGCTTTTAAATTTCTGAACTCGCGTTCCTGCTGTATTTCCATAGAAAGTGAATCGAGGTAATCAAGTGACTCACTGACTTTTGCATTCATAAATAAATGCTGGAAAATCTGCTGGCCGATAAATCTTTCTGCCTCTTTTTCAAGTTCGTCCTCATCGTCGATTTCAACGTCGAACATTTCTTCAAGCGTATCACCGTAATCTGTATCGGGATGGTATGTCGAATATTGAACACCATATAAAAATGCTTTATTTGCATCGTGTTTAATAATATTAATCTGACTTAATATATAAAAGTACTCCGGGCTGTAATCATCATTGACGAATGCTTCGATAATTAAATGCTCAGCTTCGTTGCCGAATCCATTTTCAGCCATGACGTAAACATACTCCGATAAATAATCCTTGTTGTCCGGGTTTTTATCGTGTGCTTTTTTTAAGAGCTGGAGTGCGTCTTTTTTATTATTCTGCTGTCTTTTTTTAATACCCTGCCTGTAGTAATGCTCTCCGTTTTGATCGAGAGAGATTACTTTTTTGTTAGTCATTATGTTCTCTCCCTTATAATCATTGGATTGCCGTAGACGAGTGCATTATCCGGGACATCTTTTGAGACGACTGTGCCTGCACCGACTTTAACACCGCTGCCTATTTTAACGCCCGGCAGAATTGTTGTGTTCGCACCGATCATCGTATTCTCACCGATGTCGACCTTGCCGATTCTGTATTCATCCGTTAAATATTCGTGTGTCAGTATCGTCGCATTATAGCCGATAATCGAATTTTTTCCGATTGTAATTAATTCCGGAAACATTAAATCAGGCATCGCTTTATACGCAAATGACACGTGCTCGCCCAAATTTATATTCAGGCCTCGGCTGTATAATTTATGTTTCAGCTTAGTCGACGGCATAAATCTGCCCGCTTCTATAACGATAAAGTTTTTAGCAACTTTCACTATCGACACAGTACGGTATAAATGCCACAGCGGATTTATTTTAAAGCCCGTATGCCGGGTTAATTTCCTCATGCTACTTCTTCCTTTTTTTCTTCTTATTCACTACTGTTGATGATTTTTTAATATGTTCAGGTTCATCTTTAGCTGCGTAATTGCCGTATACGTCACCGTATTTAGGCAAATCATATTTCTGCCGGCGGTAAATCATAATTGCGATTGCAGCAATGATCGTTATTACCGAAATAACCTGCGCTGTCCGGAGCGTATCGCCGATCATTAGACTGTCCGTACGCATGCCTTCGATAAAGAACCGGCCGACTGAATAGTATATCAAATAAATAAGCACTGTGTGCCCGAGCGGTAATTTCGCACGTATTAAAAATAAAATAATAACGCCGATTATACTCCATACCGATTCGTATAAAAATGTCGGGTGATAGTACGTGCCGTCGATATTCATATGATTAATAATAAATTCCGGAATCATTAAGTTCTCGAGAAATTCTCTTGCTACCGGTCCGCCGTGTGCTTCCTGGTTAATAAAGTTTCCCCAGCGCCCAATTGCCTGGCCGAGAAGTATGCTCGGGGCAGCGATATCCGCCACCTGGAAGAAGCTGTAGCCTTTCATTCTCGTATAAATCAGTCCGGCAAGGAAACCGCCGATCAGACCGCCGTGAATTGCCATGCCGCCTTCCCACACTTTTATAATATCAAGCGGGTTAAAGAAATAATGATCAAGATTGAAAAAGACATAATACAGACGTGCCCCGATGAGTGAGAAAATAATGATATACATCATTAAATCCATAAATAGATCTTCAGGCAGTCCTTTTTTTATCGTTTCTCTGTTTGCTAAAAAATATCCGAGTATCATACCGGTTAATATAATAATTCCGTACCAGTGAATGGACAACGGTCCAAGCGATATTGCCACCGGATCGATGGCCGCGTTTAAAATCATCATGAGTTGCCTCCGTTGTTTTTAATCTTTTCATTTAAACGGTCATTAAATTCAACCGCAGCGTTATGCCCCATCTGATTCAGACGGTGGTTCATAGCTGCAACTTCGATAATGCCTGCAAGACTTCGTCCAGGACGAATCGGAATTACTTTTTTCGTCACTTCGGAATTTAAAATCTTAATTTTTTTATCTTCAAGGCCGAGACGGTCGTATGTATTATTATCAATCCAGTTTTCCAAATGAACATTCAGCATAATACGTTTTTCCGACAGTATGCACCCTGCTCCGAACAGTGTCATTACGTTAATAATTCCGAGGCCGCGTATTTCAAGCAGATGCTGGATCAATTCAGGCGCCGAGCCCATCAGCACATTTTTTGTTACCTCTTTAATTTCAACGTTATCATCCGCAACTAAACGGTGACCGTTTTTAACCAGTTCGAGTGCAGTTTCACTTTTACCGATACCGCTCTCTCCCGTAATCATTACACCGATACCGTACACATCAACAAGCACACCGTGCATATTGGTTTCAGGAGCCAGTTTTTTTTCCAGGTACGTAGTAATACGGCTCGTAAAGTTTGTCGTGTTATCTTCTGTTATTAAAAGTACTGTATTTGTCTGGTTGCACGCTTCAATTAGTTCAAGCGGCGGCTGCTGGCTGCGCGTGACGATAATACACGGTGTTTCTTTTCTGCACAGCCGCTTCGCACGATCTTCGCGCTCCTGATCTGAAAGTACCCTTTCAAAAAATGAAATTTCCTTCATTCCGAGTATCTGCACTCTGTCGGATGAGAAATGGGAAAAGTATCCTGCAATTTCCAGCCCGGGCCGTGACAAATCAAAGCTTGAAATTTCATTCTCAAGTCCTGTATTTCCGCCCCATATTTTTAAATTGAACTCCTCGACTAAATCTTTTACTGCTAGCATCGCTGCACCTCCGGCCGGCTTCTCTTAAATCAGTTTACTGTAACTTACATTATAGCAAAAAATGGGCTGGCATTCGCCAGCCCTTACTTATTAATATTTTTTAGCTGCGGTGTAATGTCACACTGCCGACTTTTGTGCCGACTTCAAGGAACATTCCCGGTTCGTCTGTGTTGTTTACAAGCATCAGCTCTTTAAAGCCGATGTCCTG
>CANRKV010000027.1 GCA_947631305.1 uncultured Jeotgalicoccus sp. | reverse complement strand
TTGTTAAATTTACGTTTAATTGTTTTTCTCATAATATAATTCCTCCTATTTTATCGTGCTCATCATATTGAAAATTGGTAATACGATTACTAAATACAAACAGACGATTAACAGCCCGAGAATTAAAAATATAATGGGCTGTATTTTCTTCGTTAAGCTTTCAATTTTAATAATGATATTTTCTAAAGAATATTCGCTGTAAATAATGAGCTCCTGTCCTACATTGCTGTTGTATTCACCGTGATTGACGAACACTGCGAGCCGCCTGTCGAGCATATCCAGCTCTTCGATTGCGTCACCGAGTGATATACCGTAGAGCAATTGCTGTTCGATCGTTTGTGCCAGCAAACTTAAGTAACGGTTAATGGTCTGCGTTTTAAACAGCAGAATAATTTCTTTTACTTCGAGACCGTTATTTAAAAAGTAGCCGAACTCGCGGGAGAAGCGGTAAGTGACATAATATTTAAAGTAAGTTTTAACGACGGGGATTTTTAACAGCAGCTTAGATGCGAGCTCAGTATTTTTAAGATTGATTATAATCAGCACTGTGAGTGCAAAGAGGAAAACTGCCAGCAGCATACTTAAGGCTGCATAAGGCAGATAATTTAAAATCAGCGTCAGTATGTTGACGAGCATTGTTTTATCCGCCTGCATAGCGCTGTACAGGTCATTAAACTGCGGAATTACCGTGTAATTTAACAGCACCAGCATAATGATGAATATACAAACAAGCACGAGCGGATACTGCAGTGTCTTTGCGAGCTGCTGCAGTGTCTTGCGCCGTGTGTTTAAATATTCCCCAGACTGTTCCAGGTTCATAATAATTTCACCGTGTATTTCTGCAAATGACACCTGCATAATAATCGACTTTGAAAAGCCCAGGTATTTCAGCACGGCGCTTAATGATGCGCCTTCGTTTATCAGTTCGAGTAATATTTTTCTGTCAGCCTGCTTAATTACGTCGTACTGCTCCGTTAAAAACGTTAACGCCTGCTGCATCGTAAAACCGTTGTGAAGCAGCCCTGCGAGTTTCGTTAAGAAGTGTGCATCGTATTTACCAAGCTTATTGGAACGACCGATGGTAATATTCATATTCTTCATCCGTCAGTGCCCCTTCCCTGTGTATTTCGAGAAGTTTATCCTGAATTGTTTTATACGATACGCTGCCGCCGTTTAAATGGGTCTTAATCATTTCTTTGTCCAAGTACTCATACACGATAAAAGAACCGCCGGCAGTATGAATCAGCCGCTGGTTGACGATTAATGAAATACTCTCAGCCATCTCTTCTTTGTATAAGCCGTAATCTTTCAGGCGCGTCAATGTGCTGAGCGCATTTTTACTGTGGAAGGTGCTCAGGACCAGGTGCCCCGACAGACTTGTTTTCAGCAGTTCTTCAGCAATTATGCTGTCGCGAATTTCGCCGAACATAATAATATCCGGATCGCACCGGAGTACACCGCGGATAAGTGGTCCATAGCTTAATTTTGCTTTATCATTAATTTCAACCTGCACGAGACCGTCTATGTCAAACTCGACGGGATCTTCAATACTTATAATCTGCCGTGTGCTCTCCGTGACTGCATCAGTTGCAAGGCGGTACATCACTGTACTTTTGCCCGATCCTGTCGGGCCTGTAAAGAGAATCAGCCCTTGGGATAATTTCATGTATGACGTCAGGAATTCATAATCCTCGTCTTTATAAAAAAGACTGTTGGAGGATTTTCCTGCACTGGTATTCAGCAGCCTGATGACTACAATTTCTTTCATAATTGTAAGCGGCAGTGTGCTGACGCGTATATTGCATTGTAATTCATCAATATAAAAACTTGTCCGGCCGCTTTGAGGCACTTTATGTTCGTTAATATCCAGTTCTGCAATGAACTTTAAATAGTTAATCAGACGTTTCAGCATACCGGTTTCCAGTGAACGGACGGGTACCATCTTGCCGCGAATACGTTTTTTGACCGATCCTTCGGTCTTTTCAAACGTAATATGAATATCGCTTGCGCCACTGTCGTATGCATCCTTAATTATTGTTTCTGCCAGCTGTTTCAAAAAAAACACCTCCTACTCTATATATACGTGAAAAGTGCGTTTTCCTTTTAAAAAAGTTACTTAAATACAAAAATAGCAAAACTGGTTTACTTTTTACACGAACTTGCATAGTTTTGGTATTTAATTACAGCAAATTAAATGCAATTCCTATTTACATTGTCGCTGAGTTTATCTATAATTGAATTTAATGATATGTGAAATTATTCAGGTGGGAGGATGTATCACATGGATAAAGTATTTAAAATGATTGGATTCTGGACTGCGATGTTTGCAATTCTGTTCTATATCGGAGACATGGTTACAATGTCACTGTTCTTCGTAGCACAGACCGGACTCTTTGTATTACTTGGTTACATGAAATTAAGTGAAAGAATGTATATGTACGTATTTGCTGCCTACTTAATCTTCTTCTTTGTCGGCTTTACATATTACACAACATTCTTACTTGAACCGTCATTCGGTAATGAGCATTAATTAAAATAAAAGGCAGGAACACAAATGTGTTCCTGCCTTTTAAATTTACTGGATATATTTTATTCATAACCTTTTAACTGCGTTTATCTAACGTACGGATTATTTTCTTTTTCATCACCGATTGTCGTTGGTGTATTATGACCTGCATATACAGTTGTTTCAGGAGCAAGCTTATACAGCTTCTCTCTGATTGAATACATCACTTCCGCTGTACTGCCTCCATATAAATCAGTGCGCCCGACACCTTTATTAAATAGTACATCGCCTGAGATAACAAAATCATCAAATTTATAACTCAGTGAACCCGGCGAATGTCCCGGAGTATGAATGACGTCGAATTTAAACGCTCCTAAAGCAGCCGCACCCTCTTTCAGGGTATTTGGACTCACTGATGAAGTAATCTCCTCAGTGAAGCGTATTGAGCCGTTTTTAGCGATGTCTGTCAGCCAGTCGATTTCGATATCCGACATATAGACTTCAGCCCCTGTAAAAGCCTGAACTTCATCCAGCGCGCCGAAATGATCATAGTGTGCATGTGTCAGCAGAATGCCGTCCACCGGCAGCCCGATGTCTTTCAGCTTGCCGATAATTACTTTCGCTTCCGCTGACGGATCGAATACCAGCACTCGTTCTCCGTTACTTACGATGTAGCAGTTTGTTTGCAACGCCCCTAAAGGCAATCTTGTTATTTTCATTAATAATCACTCTCCAAAATGTTCTCGACAAAACTATATATTAATTATACAATATTATTAAGTGATTGTTTAAAGAGAAAGATTAGGGGGTCAATATAATGCCTTTCTTCGATACAGGAGAATTATTTACTATTGGTGGATTAACTATTAGAATCGGTGTTAACGCACTTGCAGTTCTTATGGGCTTAGTAGCAATTTTTGGAGTAATTGGACTTTTAAACTCTATGAAAGCTAAAAACCTTCTTGCTGCTGGCTTCAGTGCAATAACAGTTCTAGTCTTCGGACTTTGGACACTTGCAACGATTTTCACATTCGGTTATCCGGATCTTGGTTAATTAATTTAAGAATAATAAAACTCCCTTCCGGATATCCCGGAAGGGAGTTTTTAACATTTATAAATGATTTTTAGCAACTTCCAGCTGCTGTTTTACAGACTCTGTGCCTGTTGAACCGTAGCTGATTCTTCTGTTGACGACAACTTTTGGAGACAGAATATCATAAATATCTTCTTCGATGACGTCGCTCGCAGCTTTAAATTCATTAAGCGACATATCTTTTAAGTAAATACCGTTATTAATGCATGTCAGTACCAGTTTGCCGACAATTTCATGGGAATCCCTGAACGGGATTCCTTTTGCCACTAAATAATCCGCAAGTTCTGTTGCATTGGAAAAATCCTCAGTCACTGCTTCTTCAAGTACTTCTTCATTTATCGTCAGCGTACCGAGCATGCCGTTCATAATTTTCAGCGAGCCTTTGATCGTCGTTAATGAGTCAAACAGCCCTTCTTTATCTTCCTGCATATCTTTGTTATAAGTCAGCGGCAGGCCTTTTAACAGCATCAGCATGGACATTAGATGCCCTGCTGTGCGACCGCTTTTACCGCGGATTAATTCAGCCATATCCGGATTTTTCTTCTGAGGCATCATTGAAGAGCCCGTCGTAAATGCGTCACTCAGCGTAACGAAATTCGCCTCATCTGTCGTCCAGAAAATCAGTTCTTCAGACAGTCTCGATAAGTGAACCATCGTCAGAGAAATATTCGACAGTGTTTCAACAATATAATCTCTGTCGCTGACAGCATCCATACTGTTGTGATAAATCCCTTCAAAGCCCAGCTCGTCCTTCGTCTGGAAACGGTCGATATTAAAAGTTGTACCGCTGATTGCCCCTGCGCCGAGCGGAGAGACATCAATGCGTTTTAAAGAATCATTAAAACGTGATTTATCGCGTTCCAGCATCCAGAAATATGTCAGTATATGATGTGAGAATAAAATTGGCTGTGCACGCTGCAAATGCGTATAGCCCGGCATAATAATATCAAGGTGTTTTTCTGCAAGTCCGATAATCGTCTCCTGCAGCAGTTCCACACTGTTAATGACTGCCTTGACTTCTTTTTTAACATATAGATGCATATCCGTTGCGACCTGATCATTTCTGCTTCTCGCTGTGTGCAGTTTACCGCCTGCTGCACCGATTTTTTCAATCAGCTTCGCTTCAACATTCATATGAATATCTTCCTGTGATACGCTGAATGTTAATTTATCGTTATTATAATCATCCAGTATGCTGAGAAGTCCCGATTTAATCTGGCTGTTCTCATCTTCTGAGATTATATTCTGAGCTGCGAGCATATTCGCATGTGCGATGCTGCCGTTAATATCTTCCTCGATCAAAACTTTATCAAAATGGATGGAAGCATTGAACTCTTCCACCCATGATATTGACTCTTCCTGGAACCTGCCGCCCCAAGCTTTTTTACTCATCCACAGCAACTCCCTGTTCAAGCATTGCTTTAACTTTAGTCGGAAGTCCGAAGATTTCGATAAAGCCGACTGATGCTTCCTGGTTGAATGCATCTTCTTTCGTGTATGTCGCAAGTTTTTCGTTATACAGACTGTTTTCTGACTTACGTCCTGTAACAGTGACGTTCCCTTTGTACAATTCAACACGCACATCACCATTTACCGGCTGCTGCATATCTTTCAGTGTTGCTCTTAGCGTATCCGATAATGGAGTAAACCATAAGCCGTTATACACCTGTTCTGTATATTTCTGTTCGATTACCGGTTTAAAGTGAGCAATATCTTTTGTTAATGTAATCGTTTCTAAATCGTGTTTTGCAGTCAAAATTACTTTCGCTGCCGGTGTTTCATAAATTTCTCTTGATTTAATACCGACAAGTCTGTTCTCAACATGGTCGATTCTGCCGATGCCGTGCTTACCTGCAACATCATTTAAATGTAAGATTAATTCGTGCAATTCAAATTTCTCATTATTAATTGCGACCGGCAGTCCTTTTTCGTAAGTGATTAATAACTCTTCAGCTTCGTCCGGCGCCTCTTTAATATTTACAGTAAGATCATATGCATCTTCCGGAGGAGCTGCCCACGGATTTTCAAGAATACCGCACTCGTTGCTGCGGCCCCATAAGTTCTGGTCTACTGAATACGGAGAATCAAGATCAACCGGAATCGGAATGTTATGCTCTTTCGCATACTCGATTTCTTCTTCTCTTGACCATGTCCATTCACGTACAGGTGCAAGAACTTTAATTGTCGGATCAAGTGATTTAATTGCAACTTCGAAACGAACCTGGTCATTACCCTTACCTGTACAGCCGTGTGCAACGTAATCAGCATTTGTTTCATGTGCAATTTCTACTAATTTTTTAGAAATCAGCGGACGGCTGAGCGCCGATACCAATGGATATTTCTCTTCATACATTGAGTTTCCGTAAATAGTGTATGCAACGAATTCTTCTGCAAATTCTTTTTGCGTATTTATGATGTGACATTCACTGGCACCCATTTTTAGTGCTTTGTCATGAACCTGGTCAAGGTCCTTGCCCTCACCGACATCCAAACATACCGCTACAACATCGAATCCCTTATCGATAAACCATTGAATCGTAACGCTTGTGTCCAAACCGCCTGAATATGCTAAAACTACTTTTTTCTGTGCCATATATGTCACCTCATAAGTTTATTTGTTTTCTTGATAATTTATATACTAACATCATAAACTTACATAATCAAGCATAATTATACATTAATATTAATTAGCTTCATCGAGGAGAATCTGCAGGCCTTTATCTTCAACGGGTGTATCCAGCTTACTGACAGCTTCATTCATACTTTCATAATCCTGCACTTTACGGAATTCGAGTATTTTTTCTTTTGCAGCAAGCTCATTTGATGGATCCATCTCATAGCTTTTATCTACGTACTGCTGGCCCTTCTCCTCGTCGCCTGACTCAATATACAGCTTGCCGAGGAGATAGTAAGTCATATCTGTATCAACTTCTTTATTAATCGAATTGTTTACGACCTCAAGTGCAGCGTCGTAATTGCCTTCTTCATAATAGTGGAGCGCTTCATCGTCCATCGGATGAATAGAAGTCTGCTGATTCATGCCGAAATGGCTGAACATAGTGAATAAAATTAAGACAGCTGCAGCTATAATCGTATATTTAAACTTAATTCGTCTGAAATTGAATATGATTCCGAGCAGCACGCCGACAATCAGTCCGCCGATATGCGCATAATGATTAATGTTTGCTACGAACATAGATAGGACTGAAACGACTGCAAACACTGCGATTATTTGTAAAATCAATTTTGCTTTGATCTTTCTCGTGATTAATAAATGTATAATAATTAATCCAAGCAGCCCGTATACAGCTCCGCTCGCTCCGAGAGAAATTCCTTCGGTAATGAAGACCAGTGAAAACAGGCTCGCGATGGTGCCTGCTGTAATGTACGTTATGAGCATATGCCACGGAGTGTATATTCCTTCAACGAACTTGCCGAGTATATACAAGGCGAAGATATTAAACAGGAAGTGGCTGACTCCGACGTGTAAGAAGGTGCTGGTAACGAGTCTGTAATATTCACCGGAAGCTACTTCGTAATGACTGACGGCAAGCAGATTCGTTAGTTCATAAGTATTAAACAGATGAACAAAGATTAAATTGATGAACAGCACGATCGTATTTAATGTAACGAGCAGTAAAGTCATCGGTGTAAATTTAATCATGTATTTCTCAAATGGATGACGCGACATCAGTCTGCGTTTATAAAATGCATCATCTTTCGGCTTCTTATATTTCATATCTATTTTATAAAAAGGATTTGAGATAATCTTTTCAAGATTATTAACCGTTCGGTGATTCACTTTTAATGTTTTTGATTTAAATTTTCTGGTGAATTTTTTCTCGGTTAAATGATATAAATTAATCGTTTTAACCGGGAAGCCTGCAATCTGTGACAGATTATCCTGTGAATTGAAGATATTATCTGTAATTGATTCAAGCTCGCTGTCCGACAAATCAAGATCTAAAAGACACATCAGTGTTTTCTTTTTGCGGTCCTTCAGCCAGATAATTTCTGTATCATTGTCATAATGAAGAAAATCATAATTTGTATATTTTGCAACTTCAAATGCTGCCTGCCATTTATTCTTCATTCTCTCTCACTTCTTTTACGTTGAATATCTCTTTATCGGTAATCAGAATATTGACGGGCAAATCGTATTCTTCAACGATAGTCTCCCCTATCTGTTCACTGAAAATTAATGAAGCTGTATCGCCTTTAAACGTCGTTAAGAAACGGTCGTAAAATCCGCCGCCGTAGCCGATCCGGTATCCTTCAGGGCTGAAGATAAGCCCAGGAACGATTAATAAATCCACGTCATTGTTAACCGGTGCATCAGGACTTGGAATTGGAATGTTTTTCTCATCGAGCGTCACTTCATCTCTTGAAGTCAGACGGTGGAAAGTCATCGACTTATCATCGTAATGACATTGCGGCGAAAACACATCCACATTCATTTCAAGAAGCTCATCGATCAGTTTCCATGTATCGTATTCTATTTTCATCGGCAGTACTATGCCGACACTTTTATAATTACCTGACTGAATATAGTTCGCTGCATGTGCTGTAATATTTTCTTCAGCACGCAGTTTAGCCTGCTCGTCCATCGATTTTAAAGTGCTGATCATATTTTGACGTAATTCTTTTTTAGTCATATTTAAAAACCCCTTAATATATATTTATTTCATATATTTATTCCTTACAGTTATTCTATATGAATATAGAAAAAACCTCCAGAATTACTGGAGGTTAAAGTTATTCGCTCTTGTGCTTTTCGTACGGATCACCCGTATGAATATAATAAATATGTTCAGCGATACTTTTAATATGATCACCGATACGTTCGAGGTATTTAGCTGTTAACTGTATCTGACCGGTTAAAAATGCATCTGATTCTTCAAAAATATCCGAAGTGGTAATCTGGACGAATACTGCGTCGATATCCTGATCTCTCAAAATAATTTCATCGAGCAGGTCCATATCTTCTTCTTTAAATGCGGTATAAACATCTTCAAGCATTAATGAAGCGAGACGCTCCATCGTTTTAAAACGGAGCAGCGTGCGTTCATTCGTAATTTTAATACGTTTTCTTACTTCTGCAACATTACTTATATTATCACCGATACGCTCAAGATTATCAGCAATTTTAATACATGAAATAATCGTTCTTAAATCGGTTGCGACAGGTGCCTGTGTCGTAATTAAATTAATAGCATGCGCATTAATATCAGCTTCCATCCTATTAATTTCAGCATCTTTGCGGACGACTTTCCTGGCAGCATCAATATTTTCTGCAACAAGTATTTCAACAGTACCTGCCAGTCTGATTTGACATTCTTTCCCAAGGTTTATACATTCGCTGATCAGTGAATTAAGTTCTTCATGGAACTTCTCACGATAAACAGTCATATTTTAACCGAATCTGCCCGATACGTAATCTTCTGTACGTTTGTCAGAAGGGTTTTCGAAAATAACGTTTGTATCGTCTGATTCAACAACATAGCCTTGGTAGAAGAAAGATGTTCTGTCAGACACACGTGCAGCCTGCTGCATATTGTGCGTCACGATAATGATACTGTAATCTTTTTTAAGCTCCTGCATTAAATCTTCGATTTTAGTCGTTGAAATCGGGTCAAGTGCACTTGTCGGCTCATCCATTAAAATAACTTCAGGTTCAACAGCTAAAGCACGTGCAATACAAATACGCTGCTGCTGTCCGCCTGACAGGCCGTAAGCATTGTCGGTAAGACGATCTTTAACTTCGTCCCAGATCGACGCGCTGCGCAGTGATTTCTCTACAATCTGGTCGAGAACTGCTTTCTTTTTAATACCGTGAACACGCGGGCCGTAAGCAACATTATCATAAATTGATTTCGGGAACGGGTTCGGCTTCTGGAAAACCATACCGACACGTGTTCTTAATTCTTCAACTGACATGCCGCTTTTGAAAATATCATCTCCGCGGAAGTCGATGTCACCTTCTGTACGGACAATTGGCACTAATTCCGTCATACGGTTTAATGATTTAACGAAAGTTGACTTACCGCAGCCTGACGGTCCGATAATCGCATTGATGTCATTTTCGTGGAAAGTTAAGTTAATATCCTGCAGTGCATGATTGTCACCGTACCACAGGTTAAAGTTTTTAGACTGGAAAACAACTTCTTTTTCTTCCTGGATAATCGGTGATTTTTCTACGCTTTGTTCCTGTGTATTTTGTTTAATTTTAGTTTTTAGTTCTGCCATTTATAAAACTCCTCTTTAAAAATTAATATCTGTTCGTAAACTTATTGCGGATAAAGATTGCGACTGAGTTCATGAGTAACAGTATGACAAGCAGGACGATAATACCTGCTGCTGCGATATATTGGAATTCTTCATTAGGCATTTTAACCCAGCTGTAGATCTGCATCGGCATTGCCTGGAATGAATCGAATACGCTGCTCGGCGTCACCAGCAGTGTCGTCGGAACCCCGATAACTACAAGCGGTGCTGTCTCACCAATCGCGCGTGAAATTGCTAAAATGATACCTGTAATAATACCAGGAATTGCAGCCGGTAAAATAATTCTTGAGACGGTCTGCCATTTAGTGGCACCCATACCGATCGATGCTTCACGGACTGAAGCAGGCACTGCACGGATTGCTTCCTGTGATGCCACCACAATTACCGGAAGTATCATCAGTGCAAGCGTAAGTCCTGCAGCGAGTACAGAGTTGCCGAGGGCTAATGCTCGTACGAACATTGCAAGCCCTAACAGACCGAACACGACTGAAGGTACTCCTGCGAGGTTTGAAATATTTATTTTAATAAATTCAGTAAATTTATTTTTTGGTGCATACTCTTCTAAATATAATGCTGTTCCGACTGACAGTACAATTGCAACCGGTGTAGTTACAAGCATCAGCCAGAGCGATCCGACAATTGCACCGAAGAACCCGGCGCTTTCAGCTCTGCTCGAGTTAAAGTTCGTCAGAAAATCGAGATTCAAACGGCTCCAGCCGTCCATCAGCGTGTCTGCAATCAGCAAAATTAATACTGCAAGACCGAACATCGTACAGAGGAAGAATAACCACTTAAATATTTGGTTTCTTGATTGTCTGCCTGTACGTTTCTTGGCAATGATATCTTTGTCTACCAAAGTCATGATTAATACTCCTCCTTAAATCTCTTAGTGAACCACGAAGCAATAACGTTCATTAACAGTGTCATAATGAACAGCATCATGCCGACGGCAAAGAGACTGTAATATAAGTCAGTGCCGAATGCAGCGTCACCGGAAGTAATCTGAACGATAAATCCTGTCATCGTCTGCAGCGGTTCTGTGACATCGAAACTTGCGTTCGGCATTGAACCTGCTGCAATGGATACGATCATTGTTTCACCTATTGCACGTGAAATCGCAAGTACAAATGAAGCGACGATTCCGGAAAATGCTGCCGGAATAACGACTCTGATTGCTGTTTCAAGACGCGTTGCACCCATGCCGAGTGAACCTTCACGCATTGCAGTCGGCACTGAGCTCATTGCATCTTCACTTAAACTCGCAATCATAGGGATAATCATAATACCTACTACAATACCGGCAGAAACCGCATTGTATAAACCAAAACCGCTATATATACCCTGGAGGATCGGGTTAACAAAATTAATTGCGAAGAATCCGTAAACTACAGTTGGAATACCTGCAAGCACTTCTAAAATTGGTTTAATAATACGTCTGACTCTGTCAGATGCGTATTCGCTTAAGTATATTGCAGCACCGAGCCCGATTGGCACAGCGAAAATAACTGCAATTGCTACAATTTTAAGCGTTCCCATTATAAGCGCCCATATTCCCCACTCGCCGTCGCCAACGTATGGCTGCCATGTTGCTGAAGTCAGGAATTCAGTAATAGGCACGCGCGAGAAAAACTCAAATGACTCTGACAGTAATGTAACCAGAATACCGATAGTTGCGAGAATAGATACTGAAGTAATTAAGAGTAAAATGACTGGAATCATTCTCTCGAAAATATTCGATTTATTTCTGGTGTTATTAATTATTTGATCTCTGATATTTTTATTACTCATCATAAAGCCTCTCTTTACTTTAAAAATGGACGGGATAAATGAATCCCCGTCCATCTGTTATAAGGTTTTTAATTATTATTGTTCCAAGTTTGGAAGTTTAGAAAGTTCTTCTTCAAGAGCGCCGTCTTCAAGAGGTACATATCCAACTTCTTCTGCAGCAGATTGTGAGTTCTGAAGCGTGTATTCCATAAATGTATGGAACGTCTCGTTTTCTTCTAATGCAGCATTGTTCGCATAAACATAAAGTGGACGTGACAATGGATAAGAGAAGTCCATTACATTTTCAAATGTCGGTTCAACAGCTTCTTCGCTGTCAGGACCAGTGATTGAAACTGCTTTTAATGAATCCTGGTTTTCCTGGTAGAAGCTGTATCCGAAGAATCCGATTGCATTCTCGTCACCTACTACAGATGAAACAACCTGGTTAGTATCCTGGATAAGCTGACCCTGTACACCTTCTTCATCCATTACTTCTTCATTAAAGAAGTCGTGCGTACCATGTGACTGGTCCGGACCGTATGCTGTAATTGGTTCTTCCGGGAAGTCTTCGCGAACATCTGACCAGTTCTCAGCTTCACCTGAGTAGATCGTTTTCAGTTCATCGAATGTTAAATCTTCTACGAAGTCGTTAGCCGGGTTAACTGCAACAGTTAAACCGTCAGTAGCTACTAAGAATTCTGTCCATTCTACTCCGCCGTCTTCAAGAGCATCAATTTCTTCCTGCTCAATACCGCGTGATGCGTTAGCAAATTGTGCTGTACCGTCGATTAACGCACTGAAACCTGATCCAGTTCCGTTACCGCCAAGCTCAACTGCAACACCATGGTCAGCGTTAAAGTCTTCGACCAAAAGGTTAAGTATAGGGAATACTGTTGAAGAACCTTCACCAGCGATTTGCTCGTCATCTTCGTTTACATTGCCTGTAACTTCAGCAGATGATCCGCCTTCTGAACTTTCTTCGTCAGTGCTTTCTTCAGTTGAAGCTTCTTCGCTGCCTGTATCTTCTTCTGATCCTGAACCAGAACAAGCCGCCAGAATGAACATTAAGCTCATTAATAGCGCAGCAAGAAATAAATTCTTCTTCATAGCTAAAATTCCTCCAATTAGTTATCTAGTAATTTATCTTACATTCTTATTCTAGTTGACTATTGTAAATGTAAAATTAATGAATTGTTAAGGTTATGTAAAGATGCAAAAAAA
>CANRKV010000026.1 GCA_947631305.1 uncultured Jeotgalicoccus sp. | reverse complement strand
CCTGTTTCTTTCATCAGTTTTACAAAGTCCGGAAGTTCTTCTCTGCCCGCTTTATAAACCGTTGTACCGGCGCGCAGTGAATTACGGACTTTCGTACGGTTATTCCGTTCAAAACTCTGCAGCAGCGCTTTATCGTCAACGCTGACATCTGTCACCATCGTTGTCCGAGGCTGAATGACATCTTTACTCATGCCGTCTGTCAAGCCGTGATGCTTAAAACCGAGCTGTTTTAAATATTCGATTGTATCTTCGTTGCCTGATGCCGGAATATCCGGATCTATTTTAATCGTATAGGATTTTTCATCTGCTGCGATTTTCTTCGCTGCTTCGAGCAGTGCACGAACGATTTCTTTGTCTTCGTAATCACAGACGAAACCTCTTGAGGCATAGCACATCGTAAAGAATGTTTTCGGTACTTTTTTAAACAGTAAAAGTGCTGCACCTTCGACTTCGCCGTTACGTCCGACAGCAATACGTCTCGAGTACCATCCCGTCAGTTCTTTTGAACCCGCCCATGACGTCAGCTGAAGCAGATCGCCCGCGGGATGTGACATAACAAATTCATCGTGCATTTCATCTGTAATATTTAATAGTTCAACCATAATTTCTCACCAATCATTTCTCTATTATTTCTGATATAATATACCCCCAAAGGGAGCGTGCAAAAATGAAACAGATTATTTTAATTTTATTTGCAGCATTTAACATTTACAGCTTTATTAATATTTCGATGTCATACCAGCATGACGAGCTTATTGCTCTGCTCAGCACGAGAATTATCTTTATGGCAATCTCCATCATACTGTCCGTCTTATTCTTAATCGCCGGTGCATCTAAAAGCATTAAGATTTTAGCTGCGGCAACGATTTTGACAGGATTGCTGCATTTCATTTCCATCCTGTTAACTTACATTTAATTTCTTCAATATTGTAGCACATTTTAATATACAGTTCTTTTGAAATCATTTGTCTTAGGAGTAGATAAACATGAGGGATCTCGGGATTTATTTTGGCACTTTCGCACCGTGCCACGTTGGTCATTTTGAACAAATCGTGAGAGCGAAAAGAGAAAACAGACATGCCGTGGTTATTATAAGCGGCTATAAAGGCGACCGGGGGGACAATATCGGTATGAATCTTGAACACCGTGCCCGGGCGATGCGCCAGCTTTTAAAGAACGACAGCAATGTCTCCATTCTGCAGCTCGATGAAACAGATATTCCCCGCTATCCTGCAGGCTGGGAACCGTGGCTCGAGATGCTGGAGAGTTTAATCCGCCAGAGCAAAGACGCATTGGATTTCGATGTGCAGAGTACAACGTTTTATATGGGAGAGAGTGATTATCTGGAACCGCTTGAAAGTTATTTCTCTAAAAAATGGCAGCACATTGATATTCATATGACTATGGTGGACAGAAAGATTCTCGGTATCAGCGGAACTGAAATTAGAGAGACACCCATTTTAAACTGGGATTACGTCACACGGCCGTTTCGACGTTTCTTCGTTCAGAACGTTTTAGTCACCGGTTCACCGAACAGCGGAAAATCGATGATTATTGAAGATCTGGCACGGAGATATTCGACGAGTTATTCTATTGAATACGCCGCAGAGTATTTCGACGATCATCAGCTGAAATCGCCTGACCTTGATGCAAAGGATTTCCATGCAATAGGCATCGGACAGTTCGAACTGAACCGCCGCCACATCCATTCAAATGCAACGCGTAAAATCTTTTTCGCTGACACAGATGTACTGTATTCAAAAGTTCATAATATGCTCGCGGCTCACGATGAACAGGAGTATGTAAATCAGATTTTTGAGCATTACATTCATCTCCAGACATGGAGTCTCATTTTAATTATGCCTCCAGCTGAAGAGGCTTCGGATTACGACCAAAAATTTTATACACTGCTTTTAGAACAGCTCGAGCATTATAATTTAATGAAGAATGCAGTTATTTTAGACGATACATATCTGAATAATTATCTGCGTGCTCACGCTCTGATCGACGAAATACTGGAAGAACGAAAAGAAAACTGAATTTAATGATATTTCTGTTATAATGTAATTTACAATTTATTTATACAGGAGGAATCGCCATGCAAGAAGAATTACTGCTTACACCGGGACCAACACCAGTTGCCCGACGCACGTATCAAGCAATGTCTCAAGGTATTTTCGGTCACAGAACCAGCCGCTTCAAAGAAATGTCAGCTGATATCCAAGCCAGACTTCAGCCTATATTCGGCACGGATAATCCCGTCGCTGTACTGACTTCATCCGGCACCAGTGCGCTCGAAGCAGCGATGGTCAACCTCGTTGATGACGGAGATACGGTTGTCTTAATCGTCAGCGGCGTATTCGGCGGAAAGTTCGCTGATATCGCGGGACGCTACAGCTTCAATGTACATATCTACGATGTGACATGGGGAGAAGCTGCCGACCCGGAGGCATTTGAAGAGTACCTTAACGGGCTCGATAATGTAACCGCAGTATTTACTCAGGCATGCGAAACCTCAACATCGGTACTTCACCCGCTCACTGAGCTTGCTGAAGCCGTTCATAATTATAATGAAGAAACGCTGTTTATCGTCGATGCCGTCAGTGCACTTGGCGGAGCTGATATGAACATGCAGCGCGATAATATCGACTGCATAGTTTCAGGCAGTCAGAAAGCAATGATGCTGCCTCCAGGCCTTGCCTTTGTCGCTCTTAACGATAGAGCGCTCAGCAAAGTTAACAGCTCACGTCACGGACGCTACTATCTCGATTTAAAAATGTATTTTAAATCTCTTGAAGTGGATTATACACCGCAGACACCGGCTGTAACTCTGTATCAGGGACTCGATGACGTGCTCGATATGATTCATGAAGAAACAATCGATGAGGTATTTCTTCGTCATAAAAAAATGCAGAAAATGCTCCGCCGCGGCATCGAAGCACTGGACCTTGAACTTTTCGTAAAAGAAGAGTCCGCTTCGCCTACAGTGACAGCAGTCACTTCGACACCTGAAGAAATTGCACACATTAAAGATGAACTGGATAAAAATTATAATATTTCTGTTGCCGGCGGCCAGAAAGACCTCGCTGGAAAAATCATTCGTATCGGCCACATGGGCTTTATGTTCCCGAAAGATATGCTGGCTATATTAAGCGCTCTGGAAGATATTTTAAGCACGCTGCGCAATAAAAATTACTACGGCAAAGCATTAACTGCCGCTCAGGAGAGTTTATATGACGAAGCATAACGTAATTGTACTGGACCCTGTGAGCCGGGACGGCATACAGGCACTCATTGATAATGATAATTTTAACGTTACACGGCAGGAAGGTCTCTCGGAATCACAGATTGTCGATATCATTCATGATTTCGATGCTGTAATTGTCCGCAGCCAGACGAAAATTACAGAACGCATTATTCAGCACGCTAAAAAACTTAAGATGATTGCACGTGCCGGTGTCGGAGTCGATAATATCGATATCGATGCTGCAACAAAGCACGGTGTGATCGTCGTCAACGCTCCTGAAGGAAACACTATTTCAGCGACCGAGCATACGATGGCAATGATGCTGTCAATGGCTCGCGATATACCGGAAGCGTATAAGGAACTGACTGAAGGTGAATGGAACCGCGGCGCTCATAAAGGTGTGGAGCTTTACGGTAAAACGCTCGGGATTATCGGTGCAGGTAAAATCGGCTTCGGTGTAGCCAGACGCGCTAAAAGTTTCGGTATGAAGATCGTCGCATTTGATCCGTATTTATCTGACGACAAAGCCCGCGACAACGAGATTGTTAAAATGGAAGTCGATGAAGTCGCAGCGGCGGCAGATTTTATTACCGTCCATACTCCTCTGACTCCCCAGACTAAAGGAATAATCGGTGCTGACTTCTTCAGTAAATGTAAAAAAGAAGGCGTCTATCTGATCAATGTTGCACGCGGCGGGATTATCGACGAAGACGATTTACTCGTGGCACTCGATTCAGGCATTGTGAAAGGTGCAGCACTCGACGTGTTCGTTTCAGAGCCGCCGGAAAACACTGCACTCCTGACGCACCGCCGCACTGTTGTGACACCGCATCTCGGTGCATCAACTGCAGAAGCACAAGAAAAAGTTGCAGTGAGTGTATCTAAAGAAATTATCGAGTATTTTGAAGACAATAAAATTACTCACGCCGTTAACGCCCCGCGTGTCAGCGAGTCTGTCGCAGAAGAATTAAAACCGTATATGTCTATCGTGAAACATTTAGGACAGTTTGGCATTCAGCTGTTAGATACACCGCCGCAGGAAGTAAAAATTAAATATCACGGAGATATCGCTGTCGATGACACGAGTATCTTAACGCGCACGTTCGTAACTCATATGCTGAAACCCCACTTCGGTGATGAAGTGAATATTATTAACGCACTGTACTACTTAAATGAACGCGACGTGACTTACAAAGTTGAAAAAAAAGCAAAAGCTGACGGCTATACCAACTATCTGGAAGTTGAACTGATCAATGATAACGAACACGTTACACTTGGCGCTTCAACTATCCCCGGATACGGAGAGCGTCTCGTAAAAATTAACGAGTATCCTATCGACTTCAAGCCGGAAGAGAATATACTCATAATCGAGCATACAGACCGCCCGGGCATTATCGGCGAGCTCGGTGCACTGCTTGGTGAAGATGAAGTAAACATCGCCTCAATGCAGCTTGCACGACTTTCTAAAGAAGGTGATGCAATGGTTCTCTTTACTCTGGATAACCAGGTCAACGAAGAAACATATGCAAAAATAAAAGATGTCTTAAATATTCATAAAGTACACACGATTAAACTGGGATAAAAATTAAAATAACGCCCCTCGAATCTTAAGGTTCGAGGGGCGTTATTTAATGCATTTATTTTATTTAACCAGTTTTTCAATAAGTTCAGGTACTCCGAGCACATCTTTCAGCATCTGTTCTTTCGGTACATTCAACTCTTCGAATGTGCTGATAATGTCATCTCCCGTCAATCCTGTCAGTGTCGCAATAAATGCGGCCCCGATTTTATCTGCACAGTAAAAGTCCGCAACCGAATCACCAACGATAAAAATCTGTTCATCACTTTCATTTCTGCCTTCAACGGCCGCTTCAAACAATGTATCATTCTGCACGTACAGGCTCCACAAATAACTGAATGGGTGCGGTTTTGTGAGCGCATAACCTGCAGTACTTTTATCCTGTGCCTCCATCACTTCACTCGCAGTTGAAACACGGCGTTCTTCAAACACGTCCATGAGTCCAACTTCTTCAAATGGCAGCAGCGTTTCCTGTCTCGGCCTTCCTGTCGCAACGCCTACTGTATATCCTTTTGCTTTCAGCCCGTTAAGCATCTCTTTAATCGCTTTCGGATCTGCAATCCACTCTTCATCATATATAAAACCTGTCTTTTGAAGCTCTTCGGCCGGTTTGCCGGTATCTGCTTCAACAAGCTCA
The DNA here is from genome assembly GCA_947631305.1 of uncultured Jeotgalicoccus sp. Lineage (GTDB taxonomy): Bacteria > Bacillota > Bacilli > Staphylococcales > Salinicoccaceae > Jeotgalicoccus. The sequence continues at coordinate 7,439 of CANRKV010000026.1, read as the reverse complement.
CTGCCTAAATACCATTCCTGATATTTAAAGTGCCCCTGTTGCCAGATTGGTCCGTACATTTTGAAGATATCCGGATTCTCTAAATTCTGAAGTGTTCCGGCATATTCGATTAAAGCACTGTATATTTCATCTTTAGTGAAATTTTCCCGGGAAATAAATTCTACTGCCGCTTCCGGATTCACAGTTACTTCACCAAGCATATCTCCGACTGCGTTTAAATCTGTCACGTCGACACCGGCCAAATTTAAATTTTCCTGTTTCAGTATATCTATGTACATAAGGGCAAACGTAATAAACAGCATGTCCCAGTTTGAATTCAGTCCCGCTTCTTTAAAACGCTTAAGGACATGGTCATCAGCAAAAATTGTACTGCGGATTCTGCTGATTTCTTCATTTGTATAATCAGTTCTGAACTTACGGCCATCCAAATTTAAATAGCGCGGGCTGTACAGCAATTCCTCTACTGTCAGTGCAGATACATCAAAACATCTTTCTTCGCTTAAAAACACACCGTCAACATCAAACAGTATCGTTGTCATGAAAACACTCCAGTATTTTTTTATGTATTGCCAGTTTCTCACACCACTTTAGTCTTGTCGACTATTTATACAAATTTTCAGGCAACTTGAACTTTTACGACATAAATGAATTTTATGTTTTAAAATATGGTGATTTGTAATATGATAAACAGTAGATTGTAAATTTATTGCATAGTTGATTAAAGAAAAGTAAAGTTTGTAAATTAAATATTATATGGAGGACTCCTTATGTCTCTTAGTCCAATGGAAGTTATCTTTATGTTCGTCGGTGGACTCGGTATCTTCCTGTACGGCATCAAACAGATGGGTGACGGCCTGCAGGCCGCTGCCGGCGATCGTTTACGGGATATCTTAAACCGTATGACGTCAAATCCTGTCAGAGGTGTTATCGCAGGTATTCTAGTCACGGTTTTAATTCAAAGCAGCTCGGGCGCTACTGCCATTACTATCGGATTGGTAAGTGCAGGTTTTCTGTCACTCAGACAGGCAATCGGTGTTATTCTAGGCGCTAATATCGGGACGACCGTTACAGCATTTATTATAGGGCTTGATATCGGAGCGTATTCACTGCCGATTCTCGCTGTAGGTTCATTTATGCTGTTCTTCTTCAAATCCAACCAGATTGTTAATGTTGGTAGAGTCCTTTTCGGTTTCGGGGCGTTATTTTACGGTCTCGAATTAATGGGTGACGGTGTCGGACCGCTTGCCGATTTAGAATATTTCCAGAACATGATGCTTGCAATGAGTGATAATTCATTCCTCGGACTGGCAGTCGGGATAATCCTGACAGTTATTGTTCAAAGTTCAAGTGCAACTATTGCCATACTCCAGAATTTCTATGCCAACGGCATGGTTGATCTGCAGGCAGCACTGCCGATTCTGCTCGGCGACAATATCGGTACAACGATTACTGCAATATTAGCAGCACTTGCCGGTTCAATTGCCGCTAAACGTGCAGCACTCGTACACGTTACATTTAACATCATTGGTGCAACAATATTTATGATACTGATGCCGATATTTGTAATATACGTCGGATATCTTGAAGATTTTCTCAGTCTGAATGAACCAATGACTATCGCTTTTGCTCATGGGTCATACAATATTATCAATACGTTGATTCACCTGCCATTTGTCGGCGCTCTGGCATGGCTGGTTGTTAAAATAGTTCCGGGTCGTGACTTCTCTGAAGATTTCACACCTCAGCATTTAGACCCGCTCTTATTAAAACAATCACCGAGTATTGCTATTCAGGGAGCACAAAGTGAAGTTAAAAATCTGGGTGAATTAGTTCTCAGCACTTTGCAGGACTCACGTCTGTACAGCGATAAACAGGATGCCAAACTCTTCAAGCAGATTGAAGATAAAGTTAACGTAGCCGCAACGCTTCAGGACGCTATCCGCGCATACCTGCTGGATGCTTCGAAATATGAAGTTTCCCAGGAGGATACTGAACGTGTCAGCACGCTGCTGGAAGTATCCCGTATTCTGCTTAAAGTAAGCACACAGGCTAAAAACCTGGCTGATCAGTATCATGCTAAGTATGAAAACAACCTTGAACTGTCAGACGACGCTAAAGAAGGTCTGGAAGATCTGTACCGCCACGTATACGAATCGTTTACGATGTCACTTGAGTCCCTTGACGTTTACAACCCTCAAGCTCTGGACCAGGTTATCAGATTAAGCCAGAAATCACACAGAATTGAAAACAAACTCCGTAAAGAACACATTAAACGCCTTTCAAGAGGCGAATGTTCCACGGACGGCGGTGCACTTTATGTTGAATTAATCAGCAATCTTGAGCGTATCGGCTATAACGCAAGAAATATTACAGAAACAAACTTAAATAACGTATCAGAAGAATTCATGAACGACGACTTTACTGTTTACGACTGATATTAAAAAGGAACCGGGAATTAATTCCCGGTTCCTTTTTTGTCTTAGTATTTATCGAGGTAAGATTTAAGTTCCCACTCCGATACAGTTGCACGGTAGTCTTCCCACTCCAGCATCTTGTGTTCATAAAATGCTTTGTAAATATGATTGCCGAGCGCTTCTCTTGAAAGTTCGCTGTCACGCATTACTTTCAATGCGTTATACAATGTCGACGGCAGATCCTCAACACCGTTCTCGCGGCGTTCTTCTCTTGTCAGCTCGTAAAGGTTTAAATCAACGGATTCACGAAGCTCCATCTTATTTTTAATGCCATCCAGACCGGCTTTTAAAATGACAGCCAGTGCCAGATACGGATTCGCTGATGGATCGACAGAACGGACTTCTACACGCGTTGATAAACCGCGCGACGAAGGGATTCTCATCAATGGCGAACGATTCTTTTTACTCCATGCGATGTAGCTCGGCGCCTCGTATCCAGGCACCAGGCGTTTGTACGAGTTAACAAGCGGGTTTGTTACCGCTGTGAAGCCGCGTACATGCTTTAAGACACCTGCCATAAAGTATTTCATATCTTCGCTTAAGCCATCTTCTGCAGACTCATCAAAGAATGCATTTTCTTTTCCTTTAAAGAGTGACACGTTAAAGTGCATACCGTTACCGTTAATTCCAATCAGCGGTTTCGGCATAAATGTTGCATGCAGGTTATGTTTTCTGGCGACAGTCTTAACAACCAGTTTAAACGTTTGTATACTGTCACATGCTGTAACGGCATCAGCATATTTAAAATCAATTTCATGCTGTCCTTCAGCGACTTCATGATGTGATGCTTCGATATCAAAGCCCATATCCTCAAGCTCGATAACGATATCACGGCGGCAATTTTCACCTGAGTCCGTAGGCGCTAAATCGAAATATCCGCCATGATCATTTAATTCAGTCGTCGGCTTACCGCGTTCATCCAGTTTAAAAAGGAAAAACTCCGGTTCAGGTCCGAGGTTGAAAGATGTATAGCCGAGTGCTTCCATTTCTTTCAGAACATTTTTTAAATTAGTACGGGGGTCACCTTCAAAAGGTGATCCGTCAATTTTATGGACGTCGCAGATCAGCCGTGCCACTTTATCACCGCGTGATGTTGTCCACGGAAATACTGTCCACGTATTTAAATCCGGGACAAGATACATATCCGACTCTTCGATACGTGTAAATCCTTCAATTGAAGAACCATCAAACATCATTTGTCCCTCGAGTGCTTTATCAAGCTGACTGAACGGCACTTCAACATTTTTTATCGTTCCGAGAATATCGGAAAATTGCAGACGGATAAATCTTACATTCTCTTCTTGTGCAATACTGATGATTTTTTCTCTGGTTAAACTTTCCATACCCCACGCCCTTAATCTGATTTTGGTGTCAATCATGCTGAAAACTCATGAGAAAATATTACCATACGCATTTTTCATGCGCAATCGTGAATTTTTATAAAATTTAAAAAGATGCAGATCCGTTACTTGGATCCGCACCTTTTTCACTTAAAAGAAACTGATTATATTCATAATAAAGACAAAGATTATTATTGCCGGCAGAATAAATCTGAGCAGGAATAACCAGCCTTTAAATACAATATAAGATTTGCTGTCTTTCGTTACATTCAGCTGTTCCATCGTAATACGTTTGTCTAAAATATAACCGACAAAGACTGACGAGAACAATGCCCCTGCAGGCAGAAGTATATTCGATACGAGGAAGTCCACGTTGTCGAATATCGTACCTGCGAAGAACTGAACATTATTCAGAACGCCTTCTGATAAGGCAGACGGAATACCGATGGCAAAAACGATAATTGCATAAATGTAAGTTGTTTTTTTACGTTTCGTCTGATCACCTTTAACAGTGTTGGCAACGTTAATTTCAATCATTGAAAACGCGGATGTCAATGTCGCAAATAAGAATGCAACGAGGAACATCAGATAGAAAATAATTCCAAACGGAATTGCATTAAATATTTCAGGCAGAACGATAAATACAAGTCCCGGACCTTCTACACTCTGCATGCCGAATGAAGCAATTGCAGGGAAAATCGCAAGTCCTACCATAACAGAAACCGCGATATTCAGAAGGACGATATACGATGCAGATCTAGTCAGATTCTGATCCGCTTTTAAGTATGATGCATACGTCATCATCTGAGTAATACCGACACTGAGTGCGAAGAATGACTGGCCGAGTGCGAACATTATCCCATTTGCACTGAGCTCGCTGAAGTCAGGTGTCAGGAAGTACTTAACCCCTTCAAATGCATTCGGCAGCGTGAGTGAGCGGATAATAATAAATAAAAACAGAATGAACAGTACCGGCATCATAATTTTAGATGCGCGTTCCAATCCTTTTTGAATACCCTGGGCAACAACAAATGCTGTAACAAAAATGAATATGCCCTGAGCAGCAATGACATATACCGGGTTCGTAATAATATCCCCGAGCATTGCCGTGTAGTCGTTAACAGTATAAAGATTAAACAGGTCTAAGAGAGCAATCAGCAGATAAATTAATATCCAGCCCCCGATTACACTGTAGAACGACAAGAGCAGCATCGTTCCAAAGTGACCAATCCACCCGAAAATTCTTAAGCTCTTTTTACCGCTTAAGTATTCGAAACCGTCAATCGGATTTCTTCCCGATGCGCGCCCGATGACAAATTCACTGATTAAAAGCGGCAGACCAATAAGAATTGTAAATAGCAGGAAAACGAATAAAAACGCACCGCCGCCATGTTCAGCAGTCATATAAGGGAAACGCCATACTGCACCGAGGCCTATCGCAGAACCTGCTGCAGCCAATATAAAACCTAATTTTGAGTTCCAATTATTTTCGGACAAAATATTACCTCTTTTCAATTATCAATGTTGGTAGTTTACCACACTAAAGAGAGTTTTTATATACAAAAAAGCCGGGAGAATCATCTCTCCCGGCTTTCCGGTATATTTCTCAATCAAACTAGTTAGGGTTATCTTCTAATTCAGGTATTGATTTTTCTAAATACTGACGGTCTTTGTTCGCATTAAAGTGATCAGCTTTTTCCATCTTAACGTCAGTAACATAATCAGGCATTTCTACGAAGCTTTCGTAAATACCTTTCTCTACAAGGAAGTTACCTTCCGGGAACTGGACGCCGATGTTGCCGTCTTTAATTGCTGCGTACTTAACGAAGCCCTGGAATACACCGTTCTTGTTATAAAGAACAACCGCTTCTCCGTCTTCAAGTCCTTCACGTCGTGCATCATTTTCACTCACGAGCACATCGTAACGGCCCATGTTGTTAAATGCATCGCGGTCTCCGTAAATCATCGCGTTAAATTGCTTACCGCGTCTCATCAGAAGTTTGAATTCCCCGGCTTTTTTATTGTTATCCGGAATATCCATCGTTATCAGGTTTCCGCGGCCGTCCGGTGTCGGACAAACGCCGCCTTCACATAACCATGCTCCGCCGTACTGATAAACGTCTCCTGCTTTTTTCAGGTGCTGAACACCGTCATACTGTGGATTCGCTTTAGCAATTTCGTCACGGATTTCCTGACCTGACTGGAAGTCGATTAAATGAGACTCTTCAGGTTTAACGCGTTTCGCAAGATCGACATAGATCTGCCACTCACTGCGTGCTTCAGCAATACGGTTACGGTTTCCTTCAATTTCAGGAGAGAAGTAAATCATTCTCTCAGTAGAAGTTGAAAGTCCGCCGCCGTCCTGCTCATAACGAGTTTTAGCAGGAAGTACAACAACTGTTTCTTTCGCATCAAGCAATGTTGATGTGTTTAAAATAATATCCTGGTGAACACGGATATCAAGATTTTGCAGCGCATCTCTTACGAAGTCCGGATCCGGCATCGTTTCAAGGAAGTTACCGCCCGACATGTAGTAAAGCTTAAGCTTTCTTTCATTGTCGTCCGGCAGCATTGCGTTCTCTATTGTTACACCGACAGTATCACCCGGCCACTCTGGAAGTTTAAAGTTCCACAGTTCTTCAACACGCGGACGGTTTTCATCGTTGTAATCTCCGCCCGGCAGTGAAAACGGATCTGCTCCCATTTCGCCTGACCCCTGTACTGAAGAGTGTCCGCGTAATGGCATAAGTCCTTTATTTTTCCCGCCTAACCAGCCGCGTAATAATGCGAGGTTGGATACTTGTGAAATATTGTCTGTTGCGTGTTTGTGCATTGTTAAACCAAGTGCCCAGACCATAACGCCGTTTTTCGCTTTAGCAAGGCTGTTTGATAATTCGATAATTTGTTCTTTATCGACACCGGAAGACTGAACAATTTCGTCCCAGCTCTGAGACTGAACGTTCGCTTTAAGATCTTCATAATTGTTTACGTGTTCGTTAACGAACTCGTGGTTAACTGCAGATCCTTCGTTTTGCTCTTCAAGATCGAACCAGTGTTTCATAACACCATGCATTAATGCAATGTCTCCGCCGATGTTCACTTCATAGAACTCATCTGCAATTTCTGTACCGAACAGCGCTGATTCTACTACTGAAGGTACCCAGTAGTTTTCCATTGAAGGTTCTCTGTACGGGTTAATCACGATAATTTTCGTACCGCGTTTTTTAGCTTCCATCATATATTTAGTAGAAACCGGCGATGCGTTTGATGCAACACTTCCCCAGAATACTAATACGTCTGTTCCTAGCCAGTCCTGGTAGTTACAAGTTGAAGCCCCGACACCTACTGAGCGTTTCATTGCTGATTTACTCGGTGAGTGACAAATACGTGATGCATTATCGATATGGTTTGTTTCTAAATAGCGTGCAATTTTTGCTGCAACGTAATACGATTCGTTCGTAATACCGCGGCTTGTTAAGTAAAATGCGTACTGTTTTGGATTGAGAACTTTCATCTTATCCGCAATAGTATTCATCGCTTCGTCCCAAGATACTCTGATGAATTTACGATCACCTTTACGGCGGATCATCGGATATGGAATACGTCCAAGTTCGCGCAGCTCAGT
>CANRKV010000025.1 GCA_947631305.1 uncultured Jeotgalicoccus sp. | reverse complement strand
GTATGTTCAATTCTTTATAAGGAACTCAATCTCAAAGGAGCAAAAATCAAAGACAGAGGGCGCACACTGGCACATATCGGAGAGAGCAGCGATGCTGCCGTCGCGGAATCATTAAACAGCCGGGACAAAGTAATCGGCACAGTACATTTTTATTTTCATTCGCAGGTAACGTCTCTTGAAAAAGAAACATTGACCGGTCTCGCAAATCTTCTCGGCAGTCAGCTTGAGCTGGCAGAGGCGGATAAGCTGTATAATCTGGCAAAAGATGCTGAAATCAATGCACTCCAGGCTCAGATAAATCCTCATTTTCTTTTTAATACATTAAATACTGTAATTTCACTGATTCGCATCCATCCGGAGAAAGCGAGAACTGCACTCCGGGCTTTGTCCAAATTTATACGGGGAAATCTGCAGTCTACGACTGTCTCGATTCATACACTCGCAGATGAAATTAAACATATAAAATCTTATTTATCGATTGAACAAATCCGTTTCGAAGACAGAATTGATGTTTCATATCATATAGATGAAAGCTGTCTGCAGAGTAAATTGCCGGCTTTAACACTTCAGCCTATTGTCGAGAATGCTGTGAAACATGGGTTCAATGGGAAAATAAATCATTGCAGTTTGCATATTACCGTCGAGGACAGCAATGATGATGTATCCTTATATATAGAAGATAACGGTTCGGGCGTAAACGAAGACAGACTGAAGAGATTGGCAGCAGGCGTCGACGAGACTACTGATGGGAACGGAATTGGACTATATAACATCAACAAAAGACTCGAGATGACTTTCGGCAGTGACTACGGTCTTCAATTCAAATCTCAGACGAATGCCGGGATGTCGGTACACTTTAAAATACCTAAAACTGTCTAATCTATTTGAAAGGAATCGTTAAATAATGAATCAGACGATACAAACACTTGTTGCAGATGATGAAAAGTACAGCCGCGAAGAATTAAAATATTTGCTGAATGAACATCCCTCCATAAAAATTTCAGGAGAAGCAGCCACCGGCCGTGAAGCTCTGTCAAAAATTATAACTGACGAACCCGAGCTGCTGATGCTCGATATCGATATGCCGGAAATGACCGGCACAGAACTGGCTGCTATTCTGAAAAAGATGAAGAATCCGCCGCTCATTATATTTACGACTGCGTATTCGGAATATGCTGTTGAAGCATTTAAAGTACAGGCTGTCGGATATTTACTGAAACCGATTGACGAAGAGGAGCTCTCAGAAACTGTCGCATACGCTGCTGAACTGCTTGAATCAAAACGGGAACCTGCACAGGGTAAACTTGCAGTCGGTGTTGATGAATCCATTACTTACTTAGATCCCGCTGATGTATTATTTGCCTCAAGAGAAAATAATACGACAACAATCGTCTCAGTTAAAGGCACTTTCAAAAGCAGAACGACATTAAAAGAACTGGAATCACGCCTTGTCATGCATTCATTTTTCCGGGTTCATAAAAGTTACCTCGTTAATACTGAAGCAATTACGGAAATGACCCCATGGTTCAACGGTGCCTATCAGCTCACATTAGATGGTACAGATGCTAAAATACCGGTCAGCCGCAACTATGTGAAGTCACTTCGCTCACGTATAGAATTATAATAACGGCCTGTTGAGGCCGTTATTTTGCATTTGAAGCTTCTATTTCGACACGATAGCTAAATCCCCCCAAAATTGTTTGTATATTTTGTAAACTAAACTGATGAAAACGCATTCAAACATAGGGGGAGCAATATGATTACATTTTTAGGCGCAGTCGCTCTTTTAATAATAGGTTATTTTACATATGGAAAGTTTGTCGAGAAAGTTTTCCAGCCAAAAGAACATAGAACGACACCTGCTTATACACAGCACGATGGTGTCGATTATTTACCAATGAGTAAAAATAAAAATGCACTGATTCAATTAATCAGTATTGCCGGTGTCGGACCGATCTTCGGACCGATAATGGGGGCACTTTACGGGCCGGTGGCATTTATCTGGATCGTTCTCGGCTGTATTTTTGCCGGCGGTGTCCATGATTACTTAACGGGAATGATTTCCGTCCGTAATAATGGTGCACACCTGCCGGAACTTGCAGGGAAATTTTTAGGGAAAGCTATGAAACATGTCGTTAATGCTTTTTCAATTTTATTACTGCTTCTAGTCGGTACGGTATTCGTCGCTTCACCTGCAGATTTACTTTACGACCTTGTAGGCGGTGCAGTCCCCGTTATAGTATTCGTAGTCTTAATTTTTATCTATTATCTGCTGGCAACAATACTGCCAATCAATAAAATTATCGGAACTATATATCCCTACATAGGCGGGTTACTGTTATTCAGCACCATTGGTATAGGAATTGCGCTCGTATGGAATCAGGCACCTGTTCCAGAATTATCATTCACAAACACTCATCCTGAAGGTGCCGCGATATTTCCGCTGCTGTTCTTAACGATTTCATGCGGTGCATTATCAGGCTTTCATGCGACTCAGTCACCGATTATTTCGAGAACAACACAAAATGAAAATCAGGGCCGCAGAATTTTTTACGGTATGATGATCGCTGAAGGTATTATTGCAATGATCTGGGCTGCGGCAGCAATGAGTCTCTTCGATGGTCCAATCACATTAAATGAATTAATTACTACTATAGGTACAGGCGGAATCGTCAATGAAATTTCAACGATGATGCTCGGCCCAATTGTTGGAACACTTGCTGTTTTAGGTGTAATCGTTCTTCCAATCACTTCCGGAGACACAGCTTTTAGAAGTGCCAGAATGATTATTGCAGACTATATCCGTGTGCCTCAAAAGAAAATAATGAGCAGAATATGGATTGCAGCACCGATATTTATCATGTCGATTATCCTGACAAATATGGACTTTACGCTGTTATGGCGTTACTTTAACTGGGCCAATCAGTCAACAGCCATGATTGCATTATGGATTGGTGCAATGTACCTGTTCATCGGCAGACGCAATTACTGGATTGCAGTCGTTCCTGCCGTATTTATGACGATGACAGTATCAACATATATTTTTAATGCACCGATTGGTTTAAACCTGCCGATGAATATTTCATTAATCATCAGTGCAATTGTCACAGTATTAATTACAATATTATTCTTTAATGCAGCTAAAAAACGCCGCAGTGAAAATATCCCGCTGGAAGTAGACGTTTCAGATTGGGATGAAAAACAATACGCTTATTCAGAGTAACTGGTAAGTCAGGCCTCAAGCGTTGAGTTTATGAGCTCATCGTTTGGGGCATATTTTATAGTAAAGAGTGATTTAACAGAAAAGGAATATAATATGAAGGGAGGCGTACACGATGAAAAAGTGGATGATACTGTTATTGATGACAATGCTGATCATTTTAACCGCGTGCGGAAACAATGATGAAGCAGAGGTGCCGGAAAACAATACATCAGAAGAAACTGAGTCAGAACCTGCTGAAGAGGAATCCGAAGATGAGAATGAATCTGCAGAGGAAAGTGAATCAGCTGAAGAAACTTCAGAAGAGACTGCAGAGAACAGTACAGAAGACACTGCGGATAATGAAGAGTCCTCTGAAACAGAAAGTACAGACGAAACCAACGGCAGTACAGGGAATGAAGTAAACTATACTGCTGCTGAACATTGTATTATGACTCAGTTGATGGAGTGTGAAAACGTTCCGGAAGCAGATCAGTTCCAGGCATACAATGACCTTGTAGCAAACGGTACACTTCCACAGGCTCCAGGCAGCGGCTGTCTCGCATGCGGAGTAAAGTATTCATTTGAAGCTAAGTACGGTGAGTCCGCACCACTTACTTACTCAATCCTTCCACGCTCTGATAAAATGCCGGGAGACATTACTAATACATCAGAATTTGTGCAGCAGTATCTGTTTGCACTGCCGGCGTACTTTAATAATCACGATGAAGAAGCCCTCAGTTTCTATCTCCCTGAAACACCGGGCTACAATGCACTATTTGCAAATAAAGCATCGGGGAACTACGGCAACCACATGACCTATTCTGTTTTTATAGATTCTGAAGTGGAGAATCTTGACGGCAGTATGAATGTCTATGCGACAAGAACGTACTCACATATAAATACTCATGGTGTTTTTGAAGTATATGCCCGGTACACTGTTATTGAACAGGATGGCAGATACTATTTGACAGATTATGAAGAGTTGGAAAACACCCGTATAGAATAGCTATATATAGAAAGACCCGGTCAGCATTCAACTGACCGGGTCTTTTATCGTGGACAAATTTCTGTTATATATTACGAATAACCTCTCAATATTACATGGATATGTCGATTCCATGGTAATAAACAGAAATAATACAGTGAGATGTCATTGTTACAGTTCTGCTTTTAATTGTAACGTTCTTATTATTAGACTGTAACACACGTAAAAAAGTTCTATGTTATATTTACTCTTGTCTTAGGAAAACGAGACTTAATTAAGTTTATGTTTACCCTTAATCAAATTAAAAAAACAAGAAATGCATTTATTGCATTAATATTTTTTTGGAGGAAATACAAATTATGAAGAAAACGATATTAGCTACTACATTAGCATTAGGTTTAGGCGTAACAGGAATTGCAGCAGGACAAGACGCAGAAGCTTCATCATATGATCTTAACAAAGAAGGACTTGCTCAAACAGCTCAAAATAACCCTGAAGCGTTAAACGCATCAGCATTACACGAAGGTCAGTATGACTACAACTTCGACCACAAAGAGTTCAACTACGACTTCAACTCTGACGGCACTAACTACGCTTGGGCATACCAAAGCAATGGTAATGCACAAGCTACTGTACCAGCTCAAGAACAGGCAGCTGCACCTGCAGTGAAAGAAGAAACTCAAAACGTTGAACAAAACAACTACACTTATACTGAAGAAGTTCAACAGCCTGCACAACAAAACACACAAGCTGCAGCTCCTGCAGTACAAGAAACTCAAGAAGTTGAACAACCTTCAGCACCAGCTCCAGCTGAACAGACTCAACAATCAACTGGCGGATCAACTAAGTCACAGTTCTTAGCTGCCGGCGGAACTGACGCTATGTGGAATTCAATCGTATTACCAGAATCAAGCGGTAATCCAAATGCAGTAAGCCCGAACGGCTACCAAGGATTAGGCCAGACTAAAGAGTCATGGGGTACTGGTTCTGTAGCAGACCAGACTTCAGGTATGCTTAACTACGCTGAAGAGCGTTACGGTTCAATCGACGCGGCAATTCAATTCCGTGAAGCAAACAACTGGTGGTAAGATCCATCCTTATATAATTAACTCCGAAATGTCCGGTATTTCCCGGGCAATTCGGAGTTTTTTTGTTTCTTCTATATATTCTCCTGATTTTTAAAAGTTTAAATATTTTTATTTAGGCTATATGAGTTAAAAATACATATATAAGAAAGCAGGTTTAACTATGGCAAAAATCTATAGTGCAGTAAAGCTTCCCGAAACTGCAGTAAAAATTATTAAAGATCAAAATATCGAATTGGATATGCATGATGAATTAACTACTCCGGAAACGGATGTAATTATTGAAGGAGTTAAGGATGCAGATGGTTTAATTACCGGCGTTAACGTTCAGGCTCCTGCTGAAGTAATTCAAGCGAATACGGACTTGAAAGTTATTGCAAATGTCGGCTCAGGTTTTAATAATATTGATGTTGATGAAGCAAATAAGCATAATATTGCTGTGACGAACACACCGGTTCATGAATCTGTGGCATCAACTGCAGAACTGGCAGTGACATTAATGCTCGCATTGTCACGACGCGTACTTCCGGGACATGATATGGCTGTTAAAAATGAATTTGACGGCTGGCAGGTAATGGGTTATCTCGGCGGTAATCAGGTCGTAGATAAAACACTGGCAATCGTCGGCTTCGGCCAGATAGGGCAGTATATTGGTAGAATTGCTCAGGCATTTAACATGAAACTTTTATATGTCGACCATGAAGAGAAGGATACTGATCTTGATGCGAAAAAAGTTACTCTTGAAGAAGCATTAAAAGAAGCAGATTATGTGATTACACAAGTAAATTATAATGAAACATCCCATCATTTGTTCGGTAAAAAAGAATTTGAGCAGATGAAGGATACTGCATATTTCATCAATACCGCACGCGGCGGTGTCGTAGACGAATCAGCACTTGTGGATGCTCTTAAAAACAAACAGATACAAGCTGCAGCACTCGATGTTCACGAGGAAGAACCTCATATTAATGAAGAACTCGCGAAACTTGATAATGTTATTCTGACACCGCACATTGGTAATGACACTTATGAAGCAAGAAATAAAATGGCGGAAGTCGCTGCGGATCAGGCAGTTAAAGCACTGACAGACGCTGAATTGGATTATCAGGTAAATAAATAATCCCAAATATTAATATTTTAACCAGTCAATTAATGAATTTAGCCATTAATTGACTGGTTTTTTGTATATTCTCTTAATTTTTTAACTATTGTATCCGTTATCATAGTTTGTTAGTCTCTATAAGTACGTTTATTAAATTAAAAAGGGGTTTATTTTATGGAACTTACAAGTCAACCGATGCTGATCTGGTTCGTCATTGGTTATGGTATTTTTATGTTAATACTCGGGGTGTATTACTCTAAGAAAATTACTACCAGTGATGATTTCATACTAGCTGGTAAGTCACTGGGTCCAATTGTTCTCATGGGAACACTTCTCGCGACCTGGGTAGGGAGCGGCTCTGTTACTGGTGGACAGAACTCAATGGCTTATTCATTTGGCTTATGGCCGGCTTTAATGAGTACTATTCCTTCACTAATAGGGATTCTGACTATTTTTATTATCTCTTCTAAAATTAAACATTACGGTAAACACACCGTTGCTGAAATACTGGAAATTAAATATGGAAAGTGGTCCAGCCTGCTTGCAGCAGTTATTATCATTCTGGCTTTTGTCGGTATCGTTTCCTATCAATTCCAGGGACTCGGTTTTATACTGAGTGTCTCCACAGGTATTTCTCCCGAAATGGGGACAATTATCGGTGCTGTGATTATTATATTCCTGGCATGTATAGGCGGATTGATGTCTGTAGCCCCAACTGATGCAGCGAGTGCTTTTCTCGTTATTATTGGACTAGTTATAGCGTTGCCTCTTGCTATTTCCATTGGAGGCGGCTGGGATCAAATTGTAGCAAATGTACCTGACAGTCATACTACTTTTACAGGCGGATTAAGCTTCTTGCAGTTAATGGGTTATTATTTACCAACATTATTCCTGCTGCTTGGTGATCAGAATATTTATCAGCGTATTACTGCATCAACAAATGACAAAAGTACAAAAAGGGGAACAGCAGGCTGGATTATCGGTCTGATTATTGTTACACCGATTATTTCTGTTCTTGCTTTCATTTCACGTTCACTCTTCCCTAATATTGATCCGGGAATGGCAGTCATCGCTTTAACAAGTGTTCTTCCGCTGGCTGTAGGCGGTATTCTGATTGCTGCATTAACAGCTTTCATAGTTACAACAGGAAACTCTTATCTTTTATCAGCAGCAACAAGTGTAATTTACGATTTCTTTGCGAAGTACATAAAAACTGATATAAATGATTCGCAGAAACTTGTTTATACAAGAGTACTTATACCAGTATTAGGTGTGATTGCTTTCTTACTGACTATGTATTTCCCAACCGTACTTTCGGTACAAATGTACGCTTATACAGTATACGGCGCTGGTATTACACCGGCATTGCTAGCAGTATTTCTATCCCCGCAGGTCACTAAATCTGCAGGACTTTCTTCAATGATAACCGGGCTGGCTGTCACACTTTTCTGGGAAATCCTCTACGTGGAATCGACAGGTATAAACTCGGTAATTATTTCTGTACCTGCAGCAATTATAGTGCTCATCGTCGTGACACTGCTTACGTATAAAAAAGATAGTAATATGAAAGAAGTGACTGAATAATGAATACTGAACAAAGAGTCAGCAAATTAAGAGAAACTTTAAAAAATCGCAATCTGGACGCAGCCATTGTTTTTAATTTTGAAAATCAGTATTATTTCAGCGGATTAAAAGCAATTACTTATTCAAGACCGATAATACTCGTTGTAGAAAAGAATAAACAAAGTTTGATTATACCTAAAGTGGAAGAAAATCATGCTGAAGAAAAAACAGCAGTCGATTCACTCTATGTCTATCACGAAGTCAAAGGTTCTCATAATGAAAGTACAGATTATAAAAAATTATTTAATGACGTACTTTCAAAATTATCCAGTAACAGTAAAATCGGTATAGAATTCGGCTCGCTGCCGACCGATTTCACTATGGACATACAAAATCAAGGATTTGAAATTCAAGACATCCAGCAGGACATTGTAAATTTACGAGCCATTAAATCAGATGAAGAAATTGAAGCAATCAAAAAATCCGGTGAACTCGTCAGCGGGGCTTTGAAAAATACTCTGGAGAATTCATCAGTCAATACTTCTGAAGTCGAAATTGACTATTTTGGAAACCAATTTTTATTTGATGAAATTTCCAAGAAATATACGAACTCAACATTGGATTACTTTGTCATGTCTCCATCTGGTATAGAACGCACCAATATGCCTCATGTTTTTTCAAATACAAGGAAGCTCGAACAGGGAGATATTATTATCCACAGCAGGCAGGTTGGTCTGAACGGTTACCGTGCTGAATGTGAGAGAACCTATTTTGTCGGAGAACCTTCAGAAAGACAAAAAGAAATATTTAACGTGATGCTCCGCGCGCACAATGCAGCTCTCGATTTCATTAAAGTCGGTGTCACCGCTAAAGAAGTAAATGAAGCAGCTCTAAAAGTTATTCGTCAGGCGGACTTGGAGAAATATGTTTCACATAGAACAGGGCACGGCATCGGGATTGGGCAGCATGAAGAACCATATCTCAGATTCGATAATGATTTGGAATTAAAAGCGGGTATGGTGTTCTGTATTGAGCCTGGGATTTATATACCTGGTATCGGCGGATTCAGGCATTCAGACACTGTCGTGCTGACGGATGAAGGAACTGAAATTATTACTGAATATCCAAGGGAATTGGAACATTTAATTTTCGATAAATAAATCATATTAGAAGATATTATTAATCATCTTTAGTACAATACAATTAAATAAAATAGTTCTCTTATTAAGAGTGAGTGGAGGGATTTGGCCCTGTGAAACTCCGGCAACAGCTGTAACAAGCGATGTGCTAAGTCCAACAGTTTATATGAACTGGATGATAAGAAGTCGGGTAAAGCTCTTCTTAATTCAGGAAGAGCTATTTTATTTGAAAAAATAAAAAAGGTGGGAATTACATGAAAACCGTACGCGAACTATTTTCGGAATTGGACGAGTGGAAAGCATACCAGGCGAACAGCACGATGAGCAATATAGCTAAAGTGAATCACATCAGCAGAGTGAAACGTGAAATCCAAAATCGCATCGACGTAGAAGAGTACAGAGGTTATATTTTATATAAAGAGGAAAGCTGGCAGAAGCAGTAATAAATTCTTGCATTCTCATCTATCCACCGTTATTATAGACTTATAATGTCCATAATTAGAGGTGGGAAAATGAAATTCTCAAGAGGAACCGATTATGCGCTGCACTCAATAGCATACCTGGTCAGCCGTAAAGACAGCGGAGAAAAGATTCCTGTTCAGGATCTTGCATCAAAACTCGATGTTTCCAGCACTTATCTTTCAAAAATACTTGCACGTCTCGTAAAACATAAATATATCATTGCCAACAGCGGTGCAAAGGGCGGATATTCGCTTCCTGCAGACTGGGCGGATATTTCTGTATATGACGTTATCGTTGCTATCGACGGCGAACCCACGCTGTTTGAAGACAGTTTCAATCACGGTCATGAATGTAAAATTCAAAGACTGATGATGGAAGTTGAAACAGATATGGTTCAGTCACTTAAAGAGAAAAGTATTAAAGATTTAATATAAAAAGACGATTTGAATACAAGTCGTTTTTTTATCACTCTAATTATGGATATAAAGGCTCTATAATATATATGAAGGTGGAATAATTATGTATGATGTTATTATAATAGGCGGCGGGCCGGCAGGTCTCAGTGCCGCATTGAATTTTGGCAGAGGATTAAAAACAGCATTGGTTATCGATGCAGGTGAACCGAGAAATAAAGTAACAGATGAATCACACGGCTATCTGACTCAGGACGGTGTCAGCCCGACTGAGTTCAGAAAAATTGCAGAGAAAGATGCTTTAAGCTATGAAGGTATATCTCTCGAACGCGACCGGGTTGCAAATATCGAAAAGACAGATGAATCTTTTACTGTAACGACATCAAAAGCTCAGTATAACAGCCGTCAGGTAATGCTTGCTGCAGGAATCAGAGAACGTTCACCTGAGATTAAGAATTTCGAGCAGTTCTACGGTACTTCAGCATTCTACTGCCCATGGTGTGACGGCTATGAACTAAGAAACCGTCGACTTGCAGTAATGGTGGATGAAAATTCTATTAATCATATGCCGATGCTGATTTCAAACTGGAGCAATGACTTGATTATCTGTACGAACGGGACAGGTAAAATATCGGATGAAAATAGAGAACTCTTTAAAAACAAAGGATTTAAATACAATGAATCTGTTATTACAGAATTA
Organism: uncultured Jeotgalicoccus sp.; assembly: GCA_947631305.1. Taxonomy (GTDB): domain Bacteria; phylum Bacillota; class Bacilli; order Staphylococcales; family Salinicoccaceae; genus Jeotgalicoccus. Next base: position 3,418 of record CANRKV010000025.1, on the reverse strand, counting down.
AATGGAACAGACGGCGAGGTAGATTCAATCTCATTTGAAGATGGCACTGCTGAAAAAATCGCAGGCATGATTGCCATGATGGAATGGGATACACAGTTTGATTTTCTCGAAAGTTTAGATCTCAATAGGGGAGAAAAAGGTGAGATTGAAACTGATCAATTTGGTGCCACTTCAATTCCCGGACTGTTTACAGCAGGAGAAACGAAAACTAATTTCGCCGGACAGTTAATCAATTCAGCTGCAAATGGTGCAGATGTTGCGAAATTCATGATTATGATGTTGATTCAGGAAGACTACTAAGCCAAATAAATAAAGTGCGATACAATTTCGTATCGCACTTTTTTGCTGTTTCTAAAGATCTCCGTTCCATTCCTTAAAGAAAGTATCGAGGAAATGCTTCATAAATAATTCCCGTTCTTCAGCCATTTTAACTGCTGTCGGTGTATTCATTTTATCTTTTAACAGCAGAAGTTTTTCATAGAAATGATTAATCGAAGTAGACTCCCCATTTCGGTACTCTTCAAAACTCATTTTGTCTCTGACAGGAATCTCCGGATCATACATTGCCTGTCCTTTGGAACCGCCGTACTGGAAAGTTCTTGCAATACCAATCGCACCAAGAGCATCCAAACGGTCAGCATCCTGAACGATTTGAGCTTCGATATACGACAGCTTTTTGCCTGTGCCGCCTTTAAATGACATCGTCGTAATAATATCTATAATCGTATCTATCGTGTCATCTGCAACATCATTGCTCTTCAGCAGTTTTCTGATACGCTCAAGTGCAGCATCAACATTAGCTGTGACTTTATCATCTGCAATATCATGCAGCAGTGCCGCTGCTATTACAGTAAATTTTTCTGCCTTCTCGTACTTCAATATTTCTTTCGCGATATCTGTGACCCTTTTTATGTGATACCAGTCGTGACCGCTTTTTTCATTCAGCAGTTCTGATTTAACCCATTGCTCGATATTTTGTATTACCTGCTCTTCATTCATGAAAGGATGCCTCCATCAGTTATCATAATCTTATTTTCATTATACGTTGATTCAGCCTCATTTAACAAAAATGATATAAATTTGTTGACACAAAAAGGGTTTTTATATTATTGTTAATTAATATTATATTAAGCGGATATGGCGGAACTGGCAGACGCGCTAGAATCAGGCTCTAGTGTCTTAATCGACGTGGGGGTTCGACTCCCTTTATCCGCACTAATTAAGGGAAGACCACTAATTTTTTAGTGGTCTTTTTTTGTGTCATGTCATCTATTAATAATAAATAAGCAAATACATTTTTAATTCAAATATACCGCTTACGAGTGATTACTGACCGTTCACGGAAAAATCAGGATTAAATACATCTTTCTGTTATATACTTTGTTCAACAAATTAGAGGAGATGTCTTTTATGAAATCAAGTATGAGAAACACATTGATTGGAGTATTAATCTTTTTCGTATTCGCCATACTTTATACCGGATTTGAATGTAGCAGCAGATATTTTGCAATTCATTATTAAAATAGCCATTTCTGTATTCATCGGTTTGATTATAATAAAATCTCTTGCCAATATGTCTAACTTCTTGGCAAAATAAGTTAAGCGATAAGGGGGATGGTTATGAAGGCCGAATTGATAATTGATAACCAGTTAAACGAAAATGAAGTGAAGATTCATACAAAAACTGCAATTGCAGGTGCAAGGGTTTTATCTTATATAGATCACTTTACGACCGACAAAGAAAATTTAATTATCCGTTCTAATGAGGAACTCAGAATGATACAAAAATCGGAAATTACCTGTGCAGAAGTACAAGATAAGGCACTGACAATATATACAAAGTCAGAGCAGATTGTTACATCCAAAAGTTTAAGCACACTGATGAAGGAAATGAATTCTGAAACATTTTTGAAAGTGTCTAAAGCGGAAATGTTAAACATTCAGATGATAGACCGTGTAGAGCCATCGTTTTCTGGAAACTTGATTGCACGTATGAAGAATGGCAGGAAAGTCAGTATTTCAAGACGATACGTAGCATCATTAAAAGAAAGGTTGGGAATATAATGGTTAGAAATGTATTAGTAAATGCCGCTATAGCTATAGGTTTCGGAAGCTTTATATTGTTATTAAATGCTGCTTTAGGTATCTTAAATCATATACAACCAAAAGAAGTTATTTCTTTATGGGTAGCGTCTGCTCTTATTGGTATTGTATCTGCTCTATATTATACAAAAATACCCAGTTCACTTGTTAGAATCATTCAGTTTGCCGTTGGTGTTGCTGCATACACAACTATGGCTGTATTGAATGAATGGATTACATTTAATTTGATGAACATTTTTTTCTATGCAGGCGTTACATTTATTATTATGCTGATTATTTTTACCATATTCTATCTGATGTCACTATTTGATAGTAAAGAGATTAATGAAAAACTGAATGAGAAATAGATAGAAAATAGCCTCATGACTGATTAGTATTTAAACATCGGTCATGAGGCTATTCTATTATTCTTCCTTCTATCAATACTCACTTTTAAGACTTTCATATAGACCAGAATCAAAAGTTTTCAGCAGAACTTCCGCTTTATTTAACATATCTAAATCATCTTCTAATTGTCCGAGTCTATACATAGCCGCACCCGTATATAAGCCATGGTGATTAACAACTGATAAATCGAGTGCCTCCTGATAATTTTCTATCGCATTCTCATAATAATTCTTAACTTCATAGAACTTACCCAAATTTAGATGAAAGGTAATTTCTGTTAAGTGAAAATCTTCAAAATCTCTCCAGTTAATTAAGTCCTTTTTAATTCTTTGTTTAACTTCGCCCAAAACATTTGTATCAAAAGCCATAAATATATGCGTTAAACATAATAAATCATATGGATATAGTTTTTCAAGATTTTTCATATCACTCCAGATCTCACCAGCTATCTCACTAGCTTTTTCCAATTCTTTATTATGCATTGCTCTTATACATTCCAAAGTTTGTATAACTGTAATATCTTTTTGTTCATTAATTAGCTGACTTATAGAGTTTGAGTCATTAAAGTATTTTTTACTTTTTAACTTATTCAGAGGATTACTAGATCTTTCTGTACATTGTTTGGTATTCCATATATAAATAAACTCTTCAACCGTCAGATTAAGGTTATCTAGCACCTGAATAAGATTAGCAAATGAGATATCTGTTTCTTCTTTTTCAATTTTTCTATATGTAGCTAATGAAACTGAATTTAATGATGCTTCGTATTGTGACATACTTCTATTTATTCTAATGTCTTTAAACAAAGAGCCTATCATAACTTACTTCCTCTTCAATGTTAAATAATGACTAAAAGTTAATCATTTTGATTTCTTTATTATATCTGATGCTAATATAACCATTATGATTATTCAACCAAATAAGGAGG
>CANRKV010000024.1 GCA_947631305.1 uncultured Jeotgalicoccus sp. | reverse complement strand
GTTTGCTCCGCAATGAGACCCTGTCATTCCCGAGTAAAGCTGTTTGCTCCGCAATGAAGCTCATCATCTTCAAAATAATCACTCCCATTTATCCAAAAACAAAAAAACGGACAGAATCAAAAATTCTGTCCGGATTACTTATTATTTTCTGCGCTTTCTTCCAAGTCCCATAGCGCGTTCCATTTTTTCAACCATTTTATCTGCTTTTCGTGCTGCTTTATCGCGGCCGGCGTCAAGAATATCGTCAAGCTCGTCGCTGTTCAGATAGTAATTATATTTTTCCTGGAAACCAATCAGGAATTCTTTGACAACTTCCCCGAGGTCTTTTTTAAAGTCTCCGTAGCTTGAGTCTTTGTATTCCTGAACCAGTTCATCGATAGTTTTATCAGTTAATGAACTGTATATAGTAAGAAGGTTCGAAATTCCTGGTTTGTTTTCTTTATCGAATTTAATTTCCGTGTCTGAGTCAGTAACGGCAGAACGGATTTTTTTCGCTGCCTGATTCGGGTCGTCGAGGAGAGTAATAAATGATTTTTGATTGTCATCACTTTTACTCATCTTTTTAGTAGGTTCATTCAGGCTCATAATACGGCCGCCTACTGCAGGAAGTTTTATTTCAGGCAGGGTAAAGATGTTGTTGTATTTCGTGTTGAAGCGTTCGGCTATATTACGTGTAAATTCAATATGCTGAGTCTGATCATCACCGACCGGTACAACATCGGCGTTGTAAAGTAAAATGTCGCCCGCCATTAAAGCAGGATACGTGAGCAGTCCGACAGAGATTCCATCGCGCTGATTTTGTTTTCGAGCTTTATCTTTAAACTGTGTCATGCGTTCCAGTTCACCGATATAAGAAGTACACTGCAGCATCCATGCTGCTTTAGCGTGTGCTGCGACTTCGCTTTGTATAAATAATGAAATCTTTTCGGGATTAAGTCCGCTCGCAAGATAAATTGCTGCAAGTGCGCGTGAGTTTTCACGGAGTTTTAAACGGTCCTGCGACACCGTTATTGCATGCTGATCAACGATACAGAAATATGAATCGTATTCGTCCTGCAATTCAACGAATTGTTTATAAGCGCCAATATAGTTTCCGATAGTCGGAATACCGCTTGGCTGAACGCCTGAGAATAATGTTTTCATTAATGTCACCTACATAATTTTAGTTAGTATCTTAATATTAATACTCTTTTTGCTGTTGTGCAATCAAGTGGGGAATTTAACATCAATATATGTAAAATTAAATGGTGATTATACAGTATTCATACGATAGGCGTATATACTTTGACCAATTTTGATGTTATAATAAGTATAAGGCAGTTATATTGCAGACACTAAGGTTTAATGTCAGATTAATTAATAATTTTTAAGATTATTACAATATTCTCATTTTATTTTAATGTTTGTTGCCTATAATAAGAATTGTCAACAAGAGGCAGGGTTACATACTGGTGAGATGTTTAAAGATTACTTTAAACGGGTATAGACTCTTGTTAGAAATAAAAAATTGGAGTGTGAGTTACATGGTAGTACTATTTACTTCTCCAAGTTGTACGTCATGTCGTAAGGCAAAAGCATGGTTGCAGGAAAACGATATTCCATATACGGAACGTAATGTATTTTCTGAACCGTTAACTTTAGACGAAGTTAAATCTATTTTAAGAATGACTGAGTACGGGACTGAAGAAATTATCTCGACTCGCTCTAAAACTTTCCAAAAATTAAATGTTGATATTGAAAGCCTTCCTATGAATGAGCTTTATACTTTAATTATGGAGAACCCTGGATTACTGAGACGTCCGATTATTATGGATGAGAAACGTTTACAAGTGGGCTACAACGAAGATGAAATCAGACGCTTTTTACCACGCAGTATTAGAACATTGCATCTAATCGAAGCTAAACGCCTAGCAGAACTATAATTTAATATTAGTACGATGATTAATTTGATATATGTATGAAGTTCAGTACGCCTGCAGATGATTTGCTATCTGCGGGCGTTTTAACATATAATAATAAGACAAATCTAAAATTTGGTATTATATTGTAATCCTTAGTATAATAGGCAGAAATGATGGTAAGGGAGTGAGCAGGATGAGAATTGAAAGAGTGAACGACTCAACCATTAAATTCTTTTTAACGTACAGCGATATAGAAAGCCGCGGTTTTAATAAAGAAGATTTATGGATGAACCGTCAGCGCGGCGAAGAATTTTTCTGGACGATTATGGACGAAGTAAACAACGAGCAAACTGATGATTTTGCTATGGATGGTCCATTATGGATTCAAGTGCACGCGTTCGACAAAGGTATAGAAGTCGTTGTGTCTAAGTCCCAGAATGAACATGATCCGTATGGCATGGAGCCATATGCCATGAATATTGAAAACCGGGAAATCGAGTCATTTATCGATAAAGCCATCGATGAACGTAAGACTGACAATAATAATAAATTTGATGTTCCAGTCATTAATGAACCGCTGATGGTTCATTTTAGTGACTTTGAGAATCTTATAAAATATACTCATGAAGTTGAAGTAGATGAAACATTGTATGAAGATTTACTGTATGTACTGGATGGTAAATACTATTATCAGGTCTTCTTTGACTACAGAACACATTTCGACAGTATGGAAGGTATTGAATCAAAGCTGCTGGAATACAGTGAGCCGACTTCGATTGCCAGCGCCTTACTGGATGAATATGGAAAAATTATAATGAGTAATAACGTTCGCGCGCAGGTTAGAAGATATTTTCAGGAAAATTAATTAACTTGTACGAAAAAAAAATAAAACCTCCTTTTTGCCTATATATAGGTAAAGGAGGTTTTTTTATGTATATAGCAAATGACGAACATGGTACACAGGTTTTAGCACACGATGCAGTGAAAAGCGGCCGGTATTTCTGTCCTGTCTGCGACACACCGGTAGTCCTGAAAGCGGGAAGTGTGAAGGTGCCGCACTTTTCACACCATCATATTTTACAGTGCAGCAGGTATTTATATAAAAGAGAATCACTGCTTCACTTAAAGTTAAAACACGACCTGTATCTTCAGCTGAACCCGTATTACGGCACGGCGATGGAATACTATCTTGAAAGTATTGAACAGATTCCGGATATATTAATAGAGCACCGTCTGGCACTTGAAATTCAATTATCAAGAATCAGCCCCGAATTAATATTATCGCGTACAAGCGGGTACTCTAAGCTCGGTATACAGGTAATGTGGCTGCTTGATGAAAAAGAATTAAAACAGGAAGGCCGGCTGATATATTTAAATCACTTCCAGCTGTCGACGATGATCAGAGGTATTATTTATACGGTGAATACGGACACGCTCCATGTAACTGCTTGGCATATCGGACATACTGCCGGTTTAAACCGGTTTTTATTTAATAAAGAGCAGATAGAGCTTCATGAATTATTAACATATGACAAAAGTGATATCTGGGACGAAACCTATACACTTTCCACAGGGGCAGTGAAGAAGATAATCCAGCGTGAAAAGGCTCAGAAATCAGTACTTAATCCGACTTTAACTTATATGTATCAGCTGGGTCTGACCCCGGATACACTGCCTGCATTTCTTTATACTTCCAGTTTTGAAGAAAGATATATTATAAACTCGCCAATCGAATGGAAATTATATATTTATTACCATTTATCGCTGGGTATTTTTGACCGTGAAAAGTTTTTTCACTTTATAAAATTAAGATCTATCTCAGATATTCCTGATAAAAATACGCTCGTACAGTCACTATTGATTTTTTATTTAAAAGTTTTTCGGATTTCGAAAGATATTGCTTGAATTAAGAATAAATTATTGAGAAAATTGTGTTACTAATAAACGGAGGTTTTTATTTATGGGGAAATTAATTACAAGAGAAGAACAGCAGCTGGAGAACACATGGGATTTAACGACGATCTTTAAAAGTGATGAAGATTTTAATACAGCGTATAAAGCACTAGAAAATAAAATTGCTGATAACGAACAATTTAAAGACGGATTTGATTCGGCAGAAAAACTGGCAGATGCGCTGGAACTGGAAAGAGCACTCGACACGGAACTTGGACAATTATTTGTCTATGCTCATTTAAAACACGATCAGGATACTTCAAACGATACTTACAGTGCGCTTGAGAGCCGTGCAAGATCTCTCGCAGTTAAATATTCAACAGCGTGGAGCTTCCTAGTGCCAGCAATTATGGCAATTCCGGAAGAAACTTTAAAAGAGTATGCAGCTAATGACCGCCTGGCGGAATTTAAATTTGATCTGGAAAAATTAAACAAGCAGCGTCCTCACGTGTTAAGTGACAAAGAAGAACATATTCTTGCACAGGCTGGTGAAGTGATGCACACGCCGGCACAAGTGTACGGCATGTTTAATAATGCTGATATCGATTTTAAACCCGCAGTTGATTCAGAAGGCAAGGAACACGAACTGACGCAGGGCAACTATGTTGAAATGCTGAAATCATCAGATAGAACATTACGCGAATCTGCTTATAATAATTTATACGGTGAGTATAATAAATTTAAAAATACATTGAGTCAGACGCTGGCTGGTGTCGTCAGTACACACGCATTCAGTGCGGATGTCAGAGGTTATGAATCCAGCCGCCACCAGGCATTATCGAATAATCATATTCCTGAATCGGTCTATGACAAATTAGTCAATACAGTTAACGATAACATGCACCTGCTGCACCGTTATACGGAACTGCGCAAGAAATTTTTAGGTGTTGATGATCTGAAAATGTACGATATGTACGTGCCGCTTGTAGAAGATACAGATTTTGATATGACTTATGATAATGCTAAAGAATGGTTAGTTAATGCACTTCAGCCGTTAGGCGAAGAGTATGTAAACATCGTTAAAGAAGGTTTAGAGAACCGCTGGGTGGATGTTTATGAAAACAAAGGCAAGCGTACAGGTGCATATTCATCGGGCACATACGGCACAAACCCTTACATTCTGATGAACTGGCAGGATAATGTAAATAATCTGTTCACACTGGCGCACGAATTTGGACATTCTGTGCACAGTTACTACTCACGTCAGAATCAGCCCGCAAATACGAGCGGCTATTCTATCTTTGTCGCTGAAGTTGCAAGTACTTTTAACGAGGCGCTTCTTGCAGATTATATGTTTAAGAAACTCGACGATAAAAAACAGCAGCTCTATCTTCTGAACGAACAGCTTGAAGGGTTCAGAGGCACTGTATTCCGTCAGACGATGTTTGCAGAATTTGAGCATGCGATTCATGTAATGAAGGAATCGGGTGAACCGCTGACTGCCGGGAAGCTGAGCGAAGTTTACGGTGAACTGAATAAAAAGTATTTCGGTGAAGCGGTAAATTACGATGAAGCAATTGAAGTAGAGTGGGCAAGAATTCCTCACTTCTATATGAATTATTACGTTTATCAGTATGCTACAGGTTATGCAGCTGCAGCGAGCCTGTCGAAACAAGTACTGGAAGAAGGCGAACAGACAGCACAGCGTTATATTAATGAATTCCTGAAAAAAGGATCATCAAATTATCCGATTGAGATATTAAAAAATGCCGGTGTCGATATGACGACGAGCGAACCGATTGTAAATGCACTGGAAGTTTTTGAGGCGCAGCTGACACAATTTGAAGAATTACTTGCTGATTTAGAAAAATAAGTATGTGAATTCGTTTACATTATGACAATAATGTGAAAAACTGTTCAAAGTGTTGCTTGAAGCTTATTACCGTGCTATATTTAACTCATGAAAATTTTATCACTGAAACATACCCCTTTGTTAACAGTGAGAAATTTCTCCCATCCCCTTTGTTTGAGTAGCACATTATAGAAGATGTGCTACTTTTTTTTATGCGCATTTTTAAATGCCTTATAATATATAAAAATACCGCCGGAATCCATACGGATTTCGGCGGTATTTTTATTTTTAATGTTTTGCCTGCAGCGGGGCTGCTGATTGTTTAAGCTGATAAAAAGACTGATTGTTTAAGTAGACTTCGTCGATTAAACGCTGCAGACGCAGCTTTTTCAGTTCATTTAATAATAATCCCGCACGCCACTCAAAAATAGTTTTCAGTTCATCAAAGCTGACAAGTTCGTGTGCTCTGATGTAGTCAATGATACTCGGAAGCTGTCTTTTTTCTATTTCTATGCCGATCAGCTCATTAATAATATAAGTGTAGATATGATACGGATAACAGCCGTCGACTTTGACGCCTTCCGATTTCACATCGCCCGAGAAAAAGACCATGGCAGGCAGGTTTTCGATATCCATTTCTCTGAAGACGGACAAATCATACTTCAGCATCGCATCCAGCGTCGGCGAGTGCAGGTCCTCATGAAATGAATTTAAATCGATACCCGCAAGCCTCGCACTTTCATCTATCATATCTTTAGTGCAGATTGTATTCGACGGGTTAATCCGGTTAAATATATATCTGATAAAAGCACGGGCCTTTGATTGCCCTTGGATTTCCGCAGCTTTATATGCAAGTGCAACGTTATCGTCGCTTGCAGTAGACTGAGCCTGGCATTTTGTCAGGACAGACAGCGACGGGGCCAGAATTTTTTTAACAGTAATATGTCCGCGGTATTCAATCAGTAATTTATTTATTATGGGTTCCATAGCAATACAGTCATTTGAAAATGGATCAAAGAAATAAAAGATTTCGACTGTATAATCCGACTGCTCCAATAACAGCATGTCTTCACTATTATTTTTGCTCACGTATTTCACCTCTATATTTTTGTTGACAGCAGTTAATATTCACTGTTTATCATATGCTTTGCAGTGAGAGTGTAGCGTGCCATCAAATACTCACGTAATTCATCTTCTATCCCGACGTCCAGTATTGCCTGGTTCATATTTTCAAGCCAGGCTTCACCTGCTGCCGGCGTCACTTTAAAAGGCATGTGCCTCGCCCGGAGCATCGGATGACCGTATTGCTCATTGTATAAATTCGGGCCGCCGAGGAATTGTGTTTGAAACAGCTTCTGCTTATAAGCAGTTTCGGTAAAATCATCTGGGAAAAGATGATTAATCCGGTCGTCATTTTTTACATAATCATAAAATATATCTATCATTTTATGGAGCTTTTCCTCACCGATTTCTTTATATGCTAAAGGCATCAGTTAACCCCCTTTTTTTGTTTGAGTGCATTGTAAAATCGTGCGCTTTTAACAATTTCTTCTCGTCGTACAATACCATAATTATTAAGAATTTGCGTGAATTCTGCTTTCCCTGTGCCGACATCCGGCGCTTCGAATTCGAGTTCGTAGTCGGTCATTCCAAGGTAAGTGCTTTTATCGAGAACCAGCAGTCCGCTGTGTGAAGGCTTTTCAAGACGTTCAGTAATTAAGGAACCTTGAATGGACAGGTTGTTTGTCGTTATATTGCGTTTCGTTAATTGTTCCAGTATATTTTCAGGAATATTTTTCTCGTCTATTAAAACACCTTCTGTGAGATCGATATCTGTGACGCCTGAGTATTCGTAGACGACGTGACGCTCATCGGGAATTTTAACAGTCATCAGCTGCTCGGCATCCTGCACTCTTATTCTGAGCATTAATAAATTCTGAATAAGCTGAAGCTCATTATTATCTATGTAATAGTTTGTTAAATACATCGGTTTTTCGCCTGGGAAATGATCGTTCTGTATTTTACCGTATTCACTTTCCGTCAGTAAGTTTTTAAACTCTATTTCTTTTTCGAACATCATCACCACTCCTTACAGTTATTATCCTTAAATTTTTTAAACCTGTAAAGCAAACAGATTCTATATATAAGATTTCACGGAATATGGTAGAATAAATTACGTCAGATGTAAAAAATATCGGCCTTTACAGTGGAGTCTGGAGGATGAATTTAATTGGAAGAATGGAGTATATTTTTAGCCCCGTACAGACAAGCGGTGGAAGAACTGAAAATTAAGCTTAAAGGAATCAGGAAAGACTATCAGATTACGAGTCAATCCTCACCGGTAGAATTTGTAACATCGAGAGTCAAACCCGTACAAAGTATAATAGAAAAGGCGAGTACGAGAAATATTCCCTATGATAATCTGCGTGCACAAATGTACGATATCGCAGGCATACGTATTATGTGCCAGTTTGTTGATGATATTAATGTAATTACAGATCACATCAGGTCACGGGATGATATGAAAGTAATCGAAGAACGGGATTACATTGAAAACACTAAAGAGAGCGGCTACCGGTCATATCATATTATTATCGAGTATCCGGTTGAGAGTGTGAATGGAAAAATTAATATTCTTGCTGAAATCCAGATTCGTACGCTCGCGATGAATTTCTGGGCAACAATTGAACACACTCTGAATTATAAATATTCAGGAGAGTATCCGCCGGAAATTAAAGATCGTCTGCAAAATGCAGCTGAAGCGGCATATTTACTGGATAAGGAAATGTCTGAAATCAGAGAAGAAGTACAGGAAGCGCAGAAATACTTTTCCAAGAAGCGCAATATATAAATGAAATCAGGTGATGATATGAGATTTGCTATAGTTTCAAAAGGGGATACAAAATCGAATGCACTGACTGATAAGATGGTGAATTATATGCTCGGGATGGATATGATTCTCGATGAAAAGTCGCCGGAAATTGTCGTTTCTGTCGGCGGTGACGGTACATTGCTGCAGGCATTTCACCGCTATCAGCATATCGTCGGCGAAGTATCATTTGTCGGTGTGCATACAGGGCATCTTGGATTTTACGCGGACTGGGGACAGGAAGAAGTTGAACGCCTGATAATGGCACTGAAAAATGATGACTTTGAAATCGTGGAATATCCGCTTGTTGAAGTGATGATTCATTATGATCAAGTCGGCATGGAAACTAAATACCTGGCATTAAATGAAGCAACGCTCAGGATGACGAACGGTTCGACCCTTGTTATGGATGTGGATATTAGAAATCGCCATTTCGAACGTTTCAGAGGCGATGGTCTGTGCATCTCCACACCATCAGGTTCGACGGCTTATAATAAGGCACTGGGCGGGGCAATTATACATCCATCCATCGAAGCGGTTCAGATGACTGAAATCGCATCGATAAACAACCGTGTTTTCCGGACAGTCGGCTCACCGCTCGTACTGCCGAAACACCACTTCGTCAATGTCAGGCCGGTAAACAGTGAAGAATACCAGATGACGATTGACCATGTGAACTTAGTGCACAAAGGTGTAAAGTCGATTCAGTTTTCAGTAGCTGAAGAAAAAATACGCTTTGCACGCTTCAGGCCATTCCCGTTCTGGCAAAGAGTGCACGATTCATTCATTTCATAAAAGTTTTTGCTGAGAGTGGGTATGAATATGTCAAGAGACGACAGAGAAATAGATTTTGAGGCAGTAAGACAGAGTCTGATTAATTATCTGGATGAAGAAAATCTCGATAGTTTCAGAGATATTTTTATGGACCTGCACAATTATGAGCAGGGTGAAATCTATCAGACGATAACAGATGAACAGCGTCATACTTTATATAAGTTTCTAAGTCCGGAGGAAGTTTCGGATTTTTTCGACCTGCTTGAACTTGAAGCGGATGAGTATGAAGAGCTGCTGGACCAAATAGATGCCCGCTACGCGGCTCATATTATCGGCGCGATGCAGTATGATAACGCCGTGGATATTTTAAATGAAATTTCGCGGGAAAAAATGACGACGTATTTACCGCTGATGGATAAAGAAGACGCAGCGGAAATACGCAGTCTGATGAACTACGAAGAAGATACTGCCGGCGGTATTATGACGACGGAAATTGTCAGCATAAACAGCCAGATGACTGTGCGTGAAGCGATGCGCTATTTAAAAGAAATGGCGACGGAATCGGAGATGATTTATTACCTGTTCGTTACTGATTCGGACAATCGTCTTGCAGGTATAATTTCACTCAGAGAACTGATTGTTGCCGATGACGATGAATATATCGGTGACGTGATGACTGAACGCGTCGTGTCAGTACGTGTATCAGATGATCAGGAAGAAGTTGCGCAGATTGTGCGTGATTACGATTTCCTTGCAGTGCCGGTTGTTGATTTTCAGGATCATTTAGTCGGTATAATTACTGCCGATGATATTATGGATGTTATTCATGAAGAAGCCGGAGAAGACTACTCGAGACTTGCCGGTATGAGTGATAACGAAAGTACATCCGATACTGCAATGGAAACGGCAAAAAAACGTCTGCCATGGCTGATTGGCCTGACGTTTATGGGTATGATTACAGCGTGGATGCTGTCGTTCTTCGAAGACACGCTGGCACGTGTTGTGCTGCTCAGTGCGTTTATCCCTGTAATTAGCGGAATGGCGGGTAACACGGGTACGCAGTCGCTCGCTGTTGCAATACGCGGTATATCGACGGGAGAGATTAAAGAATCCAGTAAAGTAAAACTTGCAGGGCGTGAACTTGGCTCCGGATTTATTACCGGTGTGGTCTGCGGTATTGTTATTTTTCTTATTATCATTGTTATGTACCGCGAGCCGGTGCTCGGTATTATCGTCAGCGGCAGCCTCATTGCATCGATGTCGGTTGCAACGATTATCGGTACTGTCGTGCCGCTGCTAATGAATAAAATGGGTATTGACCCGGCAATTGCGAGCGGTCCGTTTATTACGACAGCAAATGATATTATCAGTCTGCTTATTTACTTTGCACTGGCAAATGTATTTATGTCGAGCTTATTATAATGATATTTCTTGCAATACGGCCTAATAAAATGTAGATTAGTAGTAGGTACTAATACTAGGGATGAATTAGGAGGATTTCTGAATGGATTTATCAGGTAAAACATACGTAATTATGGGTGTAGCAAATAAAAGAAGTATCGCCTGGGGTGCAGCGCGTGCGCTGGATAAAATGGGTGCGAAACTTGTATTCACAATTTTAGGCGAACGTTTCCGTAAAGAGCTGGATAAGCTTCTTGTTGAACTTGAAGGCGAGCACGATATTATCGTTGAGTGTGACGTAACAAGTGATGAAGATGTATCTAAAGCATTTAAAGAAATCGGAGAAAAAACAAATGGTATCGACGGCGTTCTTCACGCAATCGCATTTGCAGATAAAAATGAATTAACCGGCGGATACAGCGAAACTTCACGTGACGGGTTCAAAATGGCACTCGATATCAGTGCTTACTCATTAACGATTGTTTCTAAGTATGCAAAAGAAATTATGAACGAAAACGGCAGCATCGTAACGATGACATACCTTGGCGGCGAACGCGCAATGCCTAACTATAACGTTATGGGTGTAGCAAAAGCAGCACTTGATGCAAGTGTACGTTACCTTGCTTACGATTTAGGCGAGCAGGGAATTCGCGTAAACGCAGTTTCAGCAGGCCCGATTCGTACGCTCAGCTCATCAGCTGTTGGTGAATTCAAATCAATTCTTAAAGAAATCGCAGAACGTGCACCGTTAAAACGTAACGTTGACCAGCTTGAAGTTGGTAACACGGTAGCATTCCTGTTAAGCGACCTGTCAAGCGGTATTACTGGCGAAGTGCTTCACGTCGACAGCGGTTACCACATTATGGCATAATAAAAAAACTCCCTTTCGGGAGTTTTTTTTATTGGCCTAATTTAAATGTATCTGTCACGTGCCAGATGCCATTTTCAAGCTGGACGCATAAACTGATTTTATCAAGTGTTTCAGAATGTTCGATACCGATCATTTGTAAATGACTGAGTGTATCTTCAAATTTTTGAGCTGTTTCTTCCTGAGCAAGAGTAAAGTGCGGTACAAACGGATGTGAAGCATCGCCGTAAAAGCCGCCTTCGTTAAATGCATCGTGGATTGAACTTAATGTTTCGTTAGGTTCAACTTTAAAGTAAACAACCTGTTTTTTCGGAGCAAAACTTGAAACTTTCTTAATTTCAATTTCAGTAGGTTTATGCTTTGATGCTACGCTCTTAATAAATTCTTCAATCTGGGGTTTTTCATGTTCCTCTGCTTCAAAAGCTTCTTTTACTGTAATATGCGGTGCGATATATGAATATCTAGCATCATAACGCTTACGATATTGGTTCACAGTATCCTGAAGTTTTTTAGATGGAAATAATGCTATTCCAAATTTCATTTAAAATGCCTCCCTAAACGATTTGTTTCAAGTATATCATTATACGAAAAAAATTGTATACGTTTTCTATCCAAAAAAGTGTTCGAGAACATTTTTAAGTTCCGGTTTCCATGTTTTCCAAATATGTCCGCCTTCCAGTTCGCGGTAAGTGTATTCCAGCGGTTCATTTTCAAGCACGGCGTTCAGCTCTCTGTTAGGTGTGAGGAAGTCGGCCTGAACTCCCATAATCGTTTTAAAATCGTCTTCTTCCAGACCGATTGTATGGTAAATATTTAAATTAATAAGACTCATACTGTTTTTAAAGCG
Organism: uncultured Jeotgalicoccus sp.; assembly: GCA_947631305.1. Taxonomy (GTDB): domain Bacteria; phylum Bacillota; class Bacilli; order Staphylococcales; family Salinicoccaceae; genus Jeotgalicoccus. Next base: position 2,015 of record CANRKV010000024.1, on the reverse strand, counting down.
TTCAATAAACTGCTCATCGACGAAAGGACTGAAAGCAAGTGCCTGGCTGAAAGTGTTCGGGTATGTCAACGCAACTGACAGAGCGAAACTGCCGGCGAGACTTTCACCCATTAAAAGCCGGCTGTTTGCCATTTTTAATGTTTTAAAGTTATTGTCTATAAAACTGTTAAGCTCACGTCCGACAAAAGTGACGAATTTTTCATGGTGCTCTCCGTTCGGACTGAAGTAATGATTGCGCCATTCAACTGAAGGATAAGGAACACCGACAATGATTGTCCGTTCCAGCTCATCATCAGCTTCCATCTTTTCAATTAATCGTTCAATCTGCCCGTATTTAAAAAAATCCTGCGAATCGAAAGTAATAATAACATTATATTTATAAAGATCAGAATACGATTTGGGCAGGTAATATTGTATTTCGAATGATTCACCGCAAACCTCCGAGCTGAGGGATGTGGTATGTACTTTTCCTGGTGTTTTATCCATATTAACGCCTCCTTATATTGTATATTACCAATTTGATGGAAGAGATAACATGTATTTCTGAATCTGCTGTTTATATAGTATGAAATTATAAGCAGTAATGATACAATATGAACAAAATAACAGATTTTAGAGGTGCCACTTTATGACTAATAAACTTTGGTTTCAAAGCGGTATAGCACTTATTATTACCTTTGTTATTATACTTCTCGCAATGCAGGTTCAGGTTATTTTTGAACCGTTTATTACGATAGTAATGACAATATTTTTCCCGGTAATAATAGGCGGGCTGCTATACTACATAACCGAACCTATTCAGCGCTTTTTGGAAAAACGCAATGCGCACAGACTTGTCAGTATTCTTGCGATTTTTATCATTATATTAATAGTTATTGTAATTATTGCGCTGACAGTAGCACCGATGGTCACTGAACAGGTGCAGAACTTAGTATCAAGACTGCCTATACTGCAAAGTGAAGTGCAGAATATAGCGAATTACTTATTGAGCCAGCGTGAACGGCTGCCATTTGATATCGATCTGCAGTCTGTAACTCAGGATGCCCTGGATATGGGGACGAATATGCTGAGCGGCTTTGTTTCTAATGCGATTACGATAGTGACAAGCACAGTAAGTGTACTCTTAACTTTAGTCTTGGGACCATTCTTCTTCTTCTTTATGCTGAAGGATCACCAAAAGTTCATTCCGTCAATGACATCACCGTTCAGAGGAACATTCAAACAGTTTTTAGTGGAATTATTACATGATATCGATCAGACACTCCGTTCGTTTATTCAGGGGCAGATGCTCGTATCATTTATCCTTTGTATTATTTTGTACATCGGTTACACGATTATCGGCTTGGACTATGCACTGCTGTTGGCAATATTTGCACTGTTTATGAATATCGTGCCTTTCGTCGGTCCGTGGGTTGCATTTATTCCTGCCGGTCTGCTAGCACTTATTCAGGATCCGATAATGTTCGTGTGGGTATCGCTGATTACGCTGATTGCGCAGCAGATTGAAAGTAACTTAATTACTCCAAACGTCATGGGACAGTCACTCGCACTGCATCCGCTTACTGTAATTACCATCGTACTTGCTGCAGGGAACATCGCCGGTTTCATCGGTATTCTCGTAGCAATACCAACATATGCGGTAATCAAGACGATTATTCAGAATATCTGGAAATACCGTGCAAATCTGAAAAATACAATGCTGACAAATGTAACAAAAAACACTTAAACAGTGCTGATAAAACCCGTCCGGGTTCCTTTTGGGAATCCGGACGGGTTTTTCGTTTGTCCTTTTAGAAGTTCCTGCCCGATATATAGGTTAGAACTTTAAAAAGGGGGAGACATATGGATCCGATAGCATATTTAGAGAGTCACGGATTTAAAGTCACATCTGATCCTGCCAGGTACAAGAGCGGTATATGGGGGCTCAGAAACTATACGGTAAATGGTTATAATTACGATAATTATTGCGGCGGCTATCACAGGGCTTATGATCTTTTTAAATACGACCGGGCTCC
>CANRKV010000023.1 GCA_947631305.1 uncultured Jeotgalicoccus sp. | reverse complement strand
GGTGTTCCCACTTTTAAATAATCACTGAATTTATAACCGCCGGGACCGTAAACAATTAAGTTCGTCTGATAGCCGATCGGGGTCATAAAACTTGCCGAGGCGCCAATTGTCACAGCTACAATCAGACCCATATATCCGATATTCATCTCGGCCGCCACTTCAAGCACTATCGGAAACATCAGCACCGCCGCTGCACTGTTTGTAATTACTTCTGTAAAACTGTTTGTCACAAAGTATATGATCAACAGTACCCCGAGCACACCAAATGGCGTAGCTAATGCTGTCAGACCCGCTGCAATGTACAGTGCAAGTCCTGATTCTGTCATTGCAGCACCGACGCCGAAGGCACTTGCTATCAGCAGTATTACATCAAATTGTATAAATTTCTTCACATCATTTGGTGAAATAAATTTAAAGCCTATCAGGAGCACAACGAGAACGAGCATTGCTTCGAGCATTGACAGCCAGCCCAGTGTGACAACCAGAATCATGGAAATCAGCGCAGTTAAACTGATCCATCCTTTACGCATATCCTGATTTAAATTGTCAGGGGGTGCAACGTCTGTAACCACATAAAAATCAGAAGAATATTTGTGCTTATCAATAAATGCATTGTCCGCAAGCAGCAAAAGCGTATCACCCGTTTTTAAAACAATGTCCCCCACTCTGCTTTTAATTCGTTGATTATTACGATGAATGGCAATAACACCGGCATCGTAACGCGATTTAAAATTAGCCTGCTTCAATGTTTTATTAAGCAGTGATGAATTATGTGAAACTACCGTTTCGATTAAATGACTGTCTTTATTACTGACATCATCGAGTGTCAGCTCGGTTCCTGTTTTAATCGTTACGCCTTTAAATTTTTGTATTTTTCCTATTGTATTTAATGAGCCGGAAAAAATAATATGGTCTCCGTTAAGGACTTTGGTCTCACCCGTAACCGGATAGACTCTACTGTCATTACGAATAATTTCAATAATATATATTCCGTCAAGCACATCACGGCCAAGCTTGGTCACGCTCTGTCCCTCGTGCTCAAACTTTTCTTCAATAATTGCTTCTGCCAGAAACTCTTTAGTTTCCTGACTGATCTGTTCTTTTGCACCCAGATGTTCAGGCAGCAGTTTATAACCGATGGTCAGCAGGTATATAAGTCCTGCTGCTGTAATCGGTATCCCTACCACCGCCAGTGTAAAGAATGAGAATCCTTCGAGACCGGCACTGATTAAGAGACCGTGAATGACAAGTGTCGTCGATGTTCCGATCATAGTGATAGTTCCGCCTAAAATTGTCATAAAGGATAAAGGCATTAAAAATTTTGACGGACTGTAGCCTTTATCAATTGCCCATTCTCTTATTATCGGTGTGAGTGCAACAACTATCGGCGTGTTGTTAAGGAAGCCTGAAGCTAAACCGACGGGAAGCATTACTTTAACCATGCTTTTCTTAACATTATCCGCTTTGCCGAGCAGCTTGTATACGACAAGTTCTATAATCCCATGTTTTTGAATGGCACCGGCTACTATAAACAGCAACAGCACGGTCAGCATACCTTCATTGGAAAATCCGCTTAATGCCTGCTCACTGCTTATAACTCCGGTAATTAAAAAGATAACCATTACTAAAAATATTAAAAAATCTGCACGAATAACCTCAAATGATAAACCTATTAACATTAATACGATGATGACTGCGACAAAAATCATTTCTCCGGTCATTCAATCTCCCCCGCTGCATGGTGTTCTGAATCTTAAAAATATTTTACCATAAAAAAATATTTAACTATAGAAAAACAGGACAGATTACTCTGCCCTGATTTCATTTTTGTAATATAAAATTTCAGATACTGTTACCAGCTGATAGCCTTCATCCGTTAAATACTGAAGCATTTCACCAAGCGATGCGGCAGTCGTATCGTGCACATCATGCATCAGCACAATATCGCCGTCACTTATGTTATTTTTGACCGCCTGGTTGATCTGTACCGGATCATACGTCAGCCAGTCTTCTGTATCGATATCCCAGTTTACTTCAGTCATCGGCACATACTGATCGACCGCTTCAGTGTTCGCACCGAACGGTGCTCTGTAAAGCAGCGGTTCAACATTTGCTGTTTCTCTGATAATATCATTTGTCCGGACAATTTCTTCGGTAATTTCATTAAATGAAATCGCCGTTAAATCTTTGTGGCTCCATGTATGATTAGCCACTTCATGTCCGGCTCCGATTGTCTGTTCAACTATTTCCGGGAATAAATTGACCTTCGTGCCGAGAAGGAAAAATGTTGCCCTTGCATCATACTTTTCCAGTAATGATAAAACTTCCGGTGTCAGTTCATTGTCCGGACCGTCATCAAACGTCAAGGCGGCCATCTTATCATTTTTATCGAGTGTTCTTATTTCATACGGCTCGGGTTTTGGTTCCTCTTCCTCAGGCTTCTCTTCAGCAGTTTCAGATGGTTCGATATACTCACCGTCAATCAGCTGTGTAATATTCTCAGGCATAGCTTTTAATATATCCTTCAGCGGAATTTCAACAGCAGGCTTGCCTGCTGCATCAGCTGCAATTTCACCCTGTTCAAATTTAAATTTCAAATTGTTATTAGTAAAACGTACATTGCTGAAATCATTCGCTTCATCGTATACCCGGCTCTTAAGCTTAGCTTCGTCCAGATAAGGCGCGATGCTGCTGTCGGATTTCATATTTTCCAACAGTATATTATACAAATGCTTACGGCTGTCCAAATTACTGGAAAGCAGTGATTCACCGGCTAATACCGAATCCGTCTCTGTATTCACCATGATTATTTCTGTTTCTGTAAATGACGAATCTGCTGAAATATAACTATCGATGACAAATTGCAGCGCATATATATTTTCCGCGAGTACGTTCTCTTCAAATGTCATATTGAGCTGGGGAACGAAGTCTTTCGCAGCTTCTCCTGGTTTTATCAGCTCGTTAAAAATATCGAGTTTTTCCGTTTTAAATTCATTCAGCTGTTCATCAATTACTGTCTGCTGAAATTCCGGATAATACATCGCAACCGATTTCTCATCATTTTCTTCAGTATACGATACGACATTCATTTCTTCATTTGCTGATACCGACTGCGCAGCTGTTGTTTCTGCATTTTTTTCTTTCTTTTCATACTTTCCCGATGCCAGCATGCTTTCAGCTTCATCTGTACCGTGAGGTTCTGATGAATTCCCATGGCCGCAGGCCGTCATTACAAAAAGTATCATTATTAAAATACCGGTTAATGTTTTTCGTTTATGCATTTTAGAAACTCCTGTCCGGGTATTGAATTAATTATTATATCAGCGTATGCCGTCCCGGGTTGACCGTGATTTAGACTTCGAGAAACCAAGCCATTTCATAATTCTCTTAAGTACAGGCACATGCAGCAGCATGAATTCCAGAACTTTTAAATCCCGCTTCATTCTGTGAGGTTCTTTTATTAAACGGTACAGCCATTCCAGCTGCAGTTTAATCCATATCTCAGGCGCCCGTTTAAGCTGCCCGCTCAGGACATCGAAACTGCCGCCGACACCGATAAATATTCCTTTATCGAATTTGTCCATATAATGATGTATCCAGCCTTCCTGGCGTTTGGCACCAAGTGCAGCGAAGATAATATCCGGCTTTGTCCCGGCTATATAATCAGCAATATCGTCATCATATCTGTTAAAGTAGCCGTTATTTCTGCCTGCAATAATTAGGCCCGGGTAGTCTTTTTCGACAATTTCTGTCACTTTAATATTTACTTCCTCACTGGCTCCCAGAAAGAATACACGTTTCTTATTATCGGACGCGTATTTAAGCAGGTCGTACATCAAATCGACACCTGTGACCCGTTCTTTAATCGGATCATTAATCAGCTTGGAGGCATTGACCACTCCGATGCCGTCGGCAAGTACGTAATCTGCACTTTTCACTATTGTTTTAAAGTCGGGATCATCCCGGGTTGCAATAACAACTTCCGGATTTGCTGTGACGATAAAACATTTTTTCTCTTGCTCGATAGCTGGATAGACTATTTTCTTTAAAAACGAGTATCTGGATATATTGATAAAATCAATATCCATCAGCTTAACAGTGTTATATTTTACCGTCACAATGATCCTTCCTTTCTTACATATTCTTAATAATTTATTTACTTTCAGATGTTACACTATGAGTATTAAAGTCTAATTAAAATTGGAGTGAATTTACATGGTTACTGTGTTTGCACACCGCGGTGCTGAATCTGTTGCACCTGAAAACACTGAAATCGCCTTTAATACAGCGCTTAATTACGGCGCCCGTGCGATTGAACTTGATGTCCAGCTGACGAAAGACCGAGTACCAGTGGTCGTTCATGACTTCAAACTGAAGCGTTATAATAAGGACGCAAAACTTGCAGTTAACCAATATACCTATGATGAACTGCAGTCTATAGATGTCGGTAAATATTTTGACGAGAAATTCGCCGGTGCTAAAATACCTTCTTTAGAAAATGTTCTTCAGTTTATACCTGATGATATTTTAATTAATATTGAAATTAAAAATTCACCTGAGCCTCATATTGGTATAGAAAAACAGGTCGCAGACCTTGCTCTCGAGTATTATAATCTCGATAATATTATAGTCTCATCATTTGATCATACAGCTCTGCTTCGCATTGCTGAATGCAATCCCGATATTAAACTCGGATTTCTAATACATTATCCGCTGATCAATGCCGGTAAATATGTAAGCATGACAGGGCTCAATGCTGTCAGTGTGCATCCGCATAAAAAAATTGCCAATGCTGCATTCATTGAAGAATGCCACAAATACGGTTTAAAAGTCTATCCATATACAGTGAAAAGTCAAAAAGAAGCCGACAGGCTGACAAGTCTCGGTGCCGATGGTTTCTTCACATCGCTGGAAACTTTATATTAAACAAATTAAGAGGTGCCTGGCTGCACCTCTTAATCATTCTGATTATCATTTAATTCTTCTATATCGGCTGCAACATTATTGCTGTGTACCCACGCAGCTTCATTCCCGCCTTCTATAACACCTCTGTACCAGATATTATTGCCGACTAAAATTGTTTCATTTACGTTAAAAGACAAACCTCTGTGATGTTCAAGGGATTCATGAACATACTGGCGTTTTCCGCCCCAGGGTTCAGTCGATGCATACCCGCGCCCTTTTAAATAAAATGTTTTTTTGTCATTGTCCACCAGTGTATGAACGTGCGCTGATGTTTCTATTCCTCTGATCCATCCGATAACACCATCTTCACCGCTCGGTTGTGTACTCAGCAGGTAATAATTTTCAAACTGATATGTCGCTTCTCTTTTTACATAATATACTTTATTCTTCAAATGCTGCGCATCCGTTTTATCTTCTTCTTCATTCGGCGCTTTGTATATATAAGTTGTATAGGCTTTTAAATGCGCCAGTTTGCTGACCGGCCGAACCGAGTAAGTATGAGAGGCTTCAAGCTCTTCATCGTCATCCAGCACCATTAAATCACCGAGCTGTTTATATTTATTTTCGCTTGGATCTTTCGACATTATTTTAGTTCTGTATAAATCTCTTTCATCCTTTTGCATATTTTGCCATTTCAAAAGAAATGCTTCATACAGCGGCAGAACATCTTTGACTTCGCCGAACGCTTTAACCCGTCCAAATTCAAGCCATAGAATTTTATCGCAGAACGACTTCATCTGTCCGATAGAATGACTGACAAAAATCATCGTTTTCCCCTGGTCTTTGAATTCGAGCATCTTCTTCAGACTTTTATCTGCGAATGCTTTGTCCCCGACCGACAGCGCTTCATCAATAATTAGAATATCCGGATCGACTTTGACGCTGATGGCAAAACCAAGTCTTGACTTCATGCCGCTGGAGTACGATTTAACCGGCTGATCGATAAAGTTTTCAAGCTCCGCAAATTCAATAATTTCAGGCTCAAGCTCTTTAATTTCATCTTTAGAAAATCCGAGCATCAAGCATTTCAGCTCAATATTATCGCGTCCTGTTAAATCATCATTCAAACCGGCAGCTACTGCGATAAGTGCGGGCTGTCCGTTTACCTGCACTTCGCCGCTCGTTTCCGGCACAATACCGGCAATAATGTTCGACAGCGTTGACTTGCCTGAACCGTTTATACCGATAAAACCGACAACATCGCCTCTGTCCGCTTCAAAATTTACACCGTTCAGCGCAAAAAAGTCTTCACCGTGACCTTTCGGGCTGATGAGATCAAGCATGCGTTCTTTTTGATTCTCGTAAAGTTTATATTTTTTCACGACATTTTTAGTAATAATAGCTTTTGTCATTTTTAAACCCCATTATAAGTAATCGATAAAATTACGTCTGAATTTAATATGCAGGACTGAACCGATAAACAGCATAACGAACATCAGTCCCCAGAAGTATAATGAATATTCCCACTGTGTAACAAGGAACCATTCTGTGCCGAAAAATGCAGCACGGTAACCTTCAATTAAATATACCAGCGGATTTAACTGCATAATCACCATCAGCGTCGGGAAACCCGACAGCATCGACAGCGGCCACAGCACGCCTGATAAATAAAGCAGCATGCGTAAGAGCGAGTTAAGCACTAAATGCACGTCCCGGATCAGCGTCGATAATGTTGATGTAATCAATGCAAATGAATATATCAGCACGTACGTTGCAAAAATAAAATACGGAATCTGAATAAAGTACACGCTGACGTAGTAGCCTGCAAACTGGAATACGATAAATGCGATAGTAAGCATGATTAAATGTGTATAAAACTTTGAAAATATCGGAATATTAGGTATTACACTTAAAGGGAAATTCATTTTCGCCAGCATCTTCAGCCGCGTATAAATCGATTTAGATGCTTCTATACTTGCCTGATAGAAAAATGTCCAGACGACAAACCCTATAAACAGCCAGAAGAAGAACGGCACTTCCATACCATTCATTTCAATTGGTGCACGGGAGCGTAATGTGCCGAATACAAACCAGTATATAAGAATACTGATAACCGGTGTCAGCACTTCCCAGACAATGCCCAGATAGTTATTCTGGTTCTTACTTTTCACATCATAAACTGACAGACGCCGCACTAAATAAAAATGGGCAAGCTGTTCCTGTAAAACTTTCCACATGGATTTCATAAGTTACTCACAACCTCAAATTTTCATCAATGATGAATTATACAATCTTACTTCTTAAATAACAAATAACTTCATCAGCAACACGCTGTGATGCTTTGCCGTCTTCAAGTGCGCCGAATCTGCTGCGGAATTCCGCAGTATTGTATGCTTCGTTAAAGTCTTCAGTTTTCGTGTTTTCAATTGCTGCCAGGAGCTCGTTTGTCGTTGTAACGAGAGGACCCGGTGCTTTCTTTGCAAAGTCAAAGTAAAATCCTCTAAGTTTGTCTCTGTAATTATCGATATCATAAACATAGAAAATCATCGGTCTTTCCAAGTTTGCATAATCGAAAAATACGGATGAATAGTCAGTAATCAGCATATCTGAAATTACATATAAATCCCTGATTTCCTCGTATTTCGAGTAATCATATATAAAGCCTTCATATTCGCTGATGTCGAGATTCTCACTGACCAGATAATGCAGTCTCAAAATAATAATATATTCATCAGACAATGCTTCGTACATTTGTTTCAAATCGAATTCCAGATTAAATTTATAGCGACCTTTCCCGTGATAAGAATCATCCCGCCAAGTCGGAGCATATAAAATTACCTTCTTATCTTCAGGCAGATCCAAATCTTTTTTCAGATTTTGAATTGCTTCATCATCGCTGTTAGTAAACAGGAAATCGTTGCGCGGATATCCGGTTTCCAGCATTTCATTCTCAAATTTAAATGCTCGTTTAAATATTTCCGTTGAATACTCATTCGGCGAAATTAAAAAATCCCACTTTGCTGATTCACGGGTAAAGTTTCGTTTGTAGCGTTCTGTATCAGTACCCGGCATATGGACTTCATCCATATCGACCGCAAGCTTTTTAAGCGGCGTACCGTGCCACGTCTGTAAATAAGTCGTACCTCTTGGTTTTGGAATCCAGAGCGGCAATCTGCTGTTGGAAATCCAGAGCGTCGCTTTATTCATATAAATCATCCAGCTGAGAGAGAATCTCTTTATATGAGGAATATCATAACGTTCAAATACATCAGTATAACGCTTATCAACACTCCACATAAATCTGTATTCCGGATAATGAATTGACATATATTCATATAACGCCCGCGGATTATCACTGAACTGCTTCCCTAGAAAACTCTCAAAAATAATCAGCGAATGATCTTTATTAAAAGATTTTCCGCATAGCCAGAATAATATTTTATATAATTTTAATGCCAGTTTTTTAATTTGTTTCATATCCACCACACCTGCAAAGTTTTCATAATTATCTTATGTTATAATTCATAATACTACAAAACACTATAATAATGCTTTAACGGAGGCAAATTAATATGAAAAAAGTAATCACTTACGGAACATTCGATCTGCTGCATACGGGACATATAAATATACTGAGACGTGCGAAGGACCTCGGTGACTATTTAATCGTTGCAGTATCGACAGATGAATTCAATACGCTGAAACATAAGGAAGCGTATCACTCATTTGAAGAACGCAAACTGATACTTGAAGCGATAAAGTACGTCGATGAAGTCATCGGCGAGGATAATTGGAATCAAAAGGTCGAAGATGTTAAAAAATATAATATCGACACTTTCGTTATGGGGAATGACTGGGAAGGCGAATTCGATTTTCTTAATGAATATTGTGACGTTGTCTACCTGCCGAGAACAAGCGGGATATCAACGACAAAAATTAAAGATGAGCTGAAACAGAAAAATGATTAAGGAAACAGCTGTATCGCTTTTTCTTACTGTCCTCCGGGCTGTATTTAATATATTCAGGCTGATGCCGCTGAAAGAGAAAACGATAATGCTGACATCGTTCGGCGACAATATGGAATATGTAATTGATGAAGTAAAGAAACAGACCTCATCAGAAATTTTCATATTAAAAGAACCCCGCTGCAAAAAAACATTTAAAAATATCAATTCAAATAATATTGTTGATTTTAACCCGCGCAAAGTTTTTTCTTTTATCAGGGGAATGTATCATCTCGCGACGGGTAAGTATATTTTTATCGATAACTATCACGTTGTGCTCGCTGCGTGTGATTTCCGTGCCGCTGTAAAATGTACTCAATTGTGGCATGCCAACGGTGCCGTGAAATATTTTGGCTACAGAGATAAAACAATAAAAAAACGTCCGGGGAGCGCACATAAGCGCTTTAAAAAAGTCTACAGCAAATTCCATTACCTTGCTGTCGGTTCGGATGAAATGGCTTATATATTTGGTGAAGCCTTTGGAGCCGATGACAGCAGAATGATTAAAACAGGTGTCCCAAGAACTGATTTCTTTTACAATAAACAGGCAGTTGATGATGCCGCTGAAAAAATACGGGCTGCACTGCCTGAACTTAGAGAAAAGAAAGTACTGCTCTATGCGCCGACGTTCAGAGACGATCAATTTGATCTAGCAGATGTCCATCTGAATATTAATCTGATGAAAAAGAGTTTGAGCAGCGAGTATCATCTGCTGTTAAAACTTCATCCTGCAGTTAAACTTTCCGGTTTTAATAATGATGAATTCGTCACGGACGTTTCAACAGGTTTTGAAATTAATTCTCTGCTGACTGCTGCAGACATACTTATTACGGATTACTCATCGATACCATTTGAGTTTTCAATTCTGAATAAGCCGATGATATTTTTCGCCTACGATTTAGAGGAGTATGAAAAAGAACGGGGTATATGGTTTAACTATGAATCATATATGCCTGGTCCAATTGCGTATAATACAGAAGCTATTATTAAACAGATACAGGAAAACAATTTCGATATCGGGGAAATTACAGCATTTAATAACCAGTGGAATAAATACAGCCGCGGCTATTCGAGCAGAAATTTAGTGAAGCATATATACAGAACGTAAAAAGAAACCATCCGGATTCGGACGGTTTCTTTTTAATGATTAATTTCACTGTTAATTTTCTCTTTCACACTGTCATATATCCGTGCTGAATTATCGTGGTCCTGATATTTAAATATGCCTGAAATATCAGGATGATCCGATTGAAAGTTCAGCTTAATCTGAGTCTCAATTAAATCGATTAAATCATCCTCGGTCCGTGCAATATCTCCGATAAACGTATGGAATAACGGACGGAGTTTTCCCTGTCTGAAAAATTTTCTCACATCAAAGTGATAATAAATAACAGGTTTATTCATCAATGTAAAATCAAAACTGACACTCGAGTAATCAGTTATTAACAATGAATGGTCAATCAGGAGTTCCTGTACTGTCCGTGTACCGAGCTGAATAAATTTAATATTATTGCTCGGGTTTAAAATTTCATCGTTAAAATACATCTGGGCTCTGTAATGCGGATAAAAATTCAGCTGCACATCGTTATCTTCTAAAATTTTGATGAGGCGTTCATTATGAATTAATCCGTTATAGTTATGGAAATATTTACTCGTAAGAAATGCCTCATCTGTGTTAATCCAGTCACGCCAGGTCGGCATAAGCAGTATATCTTTAGTTTTGTTCCCGCGGGGCAGCGAATCAAACCGGGCAAGTCCTGTAATTGCAACATCTTCATCATCGTATCCCAGTTTTTTCATTACGACATCGTACTTCTCAGGTTCGCTGCTGACTATAAATAAATCGAACGGCAAATCGTAATATTTTTTATGATACTCCACTCTCTTACGTCCGAGTACACCATGCTGAAGGAATACTTTTACAGTGTTTTCGTAGTTGAAAAAACCGCGTGCCGGCTTGTAAGGCAGCAGATTTTCAAGATCATGCGTGCCAAGCAGAACGCCTGCTTTAAATGCGATTTCGAAATGCTCAGCCGAACCGAATACCAGTACATGCGAATCCGTTTTTATCTTGTCATAATCAGGGGCACCGCTTTCGATAGTATAATATGCATTTACTGCTGTGTTCTCTCGTAAATATTTGTAGAATGCATAACCGTTATCCTGTGCCGTATCGTAACGCTCACCGACAAGCCACATGTTATAATCCTTCTCATTTGCATCACCAGGTATTACCACCTCTTTTGGAATAGAGAAGGTTTCTACTTTAAGGTTATCAAATGGTGTTGTTGTGATTAAGTGATAATGAGCGCTGCCTTCCATGTCCTTTTCAGAATAGCTGCCGTAATAATTATCTTTTTTATAATCGGAGAACTTATATTTAATCTTCTCTTTACGTACTATTTCTCCGTCTGTACGAATCATCGCCACAAACACATCTAATATTGTTTTATCTTTACTTTTAATTGATATTAAATTTAAGTCAGTCAAATTCATATTGAATTCTTCATCGATCCGGACCCGGATCGATTCTTTACTGTACCGGTCTTCGAAAATCATATAGGTATCACAATCTATAAAATTTTCTTTACCCTTGATGAAACCTTCAAAATTAAAACCTTCAATCCCGGTTATCTGTCTCCGCATACGCGGCCGGGTCACTTTAAAACCGAGCGCTGTGTCTTTTCTCTTATAAAACCAGACTTTTATATTTTCATTTTCGTAATTAATAACGAGACGTTCGCCGAAACCAAGTACATCTACATGATTCACATTAGGCTGCAGGGTAATCGGCTCTTCTGATAACGTAATCAGATTAAACTTTTTCCTTGAAAACTCATTAACCAGTACACTTACAGGAACGTATACTTCAAATTCTCCGGAAGCCGTTCTGTTTACTGCGAATGATTCTTCATCACCGGAAATTGTATCAACGGCAACAAAGGTATCAATGTCAAAACTTTCGTTGTACGACATTTTTATAAGTACATTGCTCCCCGCTATTTCAGCTGCAGCATCCGTCATCTCAAGCTCATGATTTTCAATATACGCATAAAGTTCATGACCTTCATTTAAAAACTTCAGATTATGTTCCTGGGTCGTTAAATTCACTTCATCTATATTGAGCTTGACCGGTATCATTTCGTATCCTTTAACAGCATAAACTGTAGCTCTGCCCATAGTGACAGAGCTAAAATCGGAAGCAGTCATGACCGATCCGCTGCCCGAGTTTGGAAATTCCACAATTTTATTAGGATACAGCAGTGCGATATTGTATTGTTCCATATTATATTTACCGTCAAATGCTATCGATAAATTCTCATATGAAACATTAATCTCATCTGCACTGATATAAGACGGATTAAAAGTATACTCTGCTAATAAATGCTCCAGAACAAGTGTACCGTTTACCTGGATATTAAAGTATCTGCCGCCTTTAAAAAATGACGTTTTATTTTCAATACCTGCATCGGAATCGATAATCATATTTTTACCATCCACTGCAACTGTAATCGATGAATTGCCTGTCGTTTTTTTAAATGTACTGTCCAGAAGCTGTATCGACAGCATATTTTTTTCAATAGAGTACTCGAGTACTTCAGAATACTCACCATTAGAGAGTGTAATATTCAGCTTGTCATTCAGGTTAAAATTATAAAAGTTTTTCAAGGTTAGATTGATGACTAAAAAACCATCATGAAGTGTAATATCCTGTAATGTTACTTTCCTTATTAACCGTTTTCTCATACTGCGAGGTATTATTGTTTTTAATGTATTTAATATTGAATTCATTTTTAAACCCCTAAGAAAGATAATATTTATACTCAGTACATTCATTTTACATTAAAATATCTTTACTTAACATTAATAAAAGAGTTTAAGCTGGAATATTACCGCTTAAACTCTTTTTCAAATATAAAATGCTCTAATTCTTCAATGTTTTCTTCCCAAAGGAAATGCGATTTCAGCAGATTTTTTGCATTATTTCTTAGCGCTGACTCCAGCTGGTTATCTTCCTTAACTTGTTTAATCGCCTCTGCAAGCTCGTCAGCCGTCGCTTTTTCTTTAGCATAGCCAACATGATTTTCATTGATCAGCTCACTTGTATAGCCGCCTAAATTCGTTACAACGGGTATACCTGATGCAATCCCGTCAATCACCTTGCCGGGCAGTACATTAAGAAATACTTCGCTGTCTTTTAAAATAGACAGCTGAATATTTGAGTTGCGTATTTCAACCAGACACTCTTCTCTTGTCTTCTCTTCTTCGAAAGTAATATATTCAAAGTTATTATACTCAATATACGATTGGAATAAATGAGCGTTCATTCCGTAACCGATGATTTTAAAGTTAATTTTATTGTCTTCCAGTTTGTGAGCCATTTCCTGAAGCTTTTCATAGCTTTGTGCAAAGCCGATATTCCCGGTATAGATAACCTGGAATTTATCAGGAGCATCTTCAAACCCAATCTCTTTTTCAGTAAATGCATTCGGCAAAAATAGTACAGGTTTATTTTTTATCATTCGATTTATGTATTTTCTAAACCCTTCATTGTTAATAACAATTTTGTCCGACTGCCTGTACATCATTTTTTCCATGAATTTTAAAATCGGGAAGAATAAATCGATATTCATCTTCTCAACATCACGGACACTGTCCGGCCAAAGATCCCTCACTTCTAAAATACGCTGGACGCCTTTCTTTCTCTTCTGGAAAAAAGCAGCCCAAGGAAGAAATATGTTTGGTGACGTAACATAGACAGCATCATACATATGCTGATATTTTTTTACATACACCCGTACCTTGTAAGCAAGTTCAAAATAATATAATAAACGGAATGCCATAGATTTACTCTGCTTATCCGTTCTCATTTTAAGTCTCAATATATTTTTTGAATTATTTATCTGGTCATTACTCCAGTATTTGTCTTCATCATACATCTTTGCATTCGGGTACGATGGATTTGTCGTCAGCACTTCAACATCATGCTTTTTAGACAGCTGGATATATAAGTTTTTTAATCTATTTGCCCCGGAACCGATTTCCGGATAGAAATTTTGTGTGATTAATAATATTTTCATAAGTCACCTTAACTTACTTTCTAAAAAGTACAATTTTAAAATACTTATTAATTATATCAAAGTTGCCAAAGCAATGAAAATTAAAGTTTCGCATATAATTCTTTTAGTACATCTTTTTCATTTTCCCAATTATATTTATATTTTGCGGCTTCAGTATTCTTTTTAAACTTCAATCGCAGCTCATCATCATTAATCAGTTTATTTAATGCTTCAGTCAATTTTTCAGTATTTCCTTCTTCAACAGTTAAGCCAATTTCTTCATTCTCGATAACCTGTTCTATTTCCGGCAGCCTCGAACCGATTACCGGCACATGAGCCATTATATATTCAAACAGTTTATTCGATGATGCCGAGTAGTGATTAAAATTCGTGTTCTCTAAAAATTGAATTCCTATATCAGCGGCTTTCGTATAACTTCTTAAGTCTTTATAAGGCACCCGTTC
>CANRKV010000022.1 GCA_947631305.1 uncultured Jeotgalicoccus sp. | reverse complement strand
ATGATCAAAACTTCCAAAATCGTGTTCGCCATAAGGATCATTATCCTCAGTAAAGTTGTTAAACTGCCTGACTTTTTCCATAATTTCAGCTTTTTCAAGTGTTGGCTTAAAGCTGATACCTTGAGTTAACATCACTTTACCACCGCAAAATGTTTGTCTTAAGTTATCATTCAATGTCTTAATATCGCTCATAACACGCCTCTTTAAGCTGATATTTCAGATGTAACAAACATTTTGAATTTTCTTAAGGCCTGCTTAACCGAAGTATGACTTCTTCTGCCATAGCTTGCTTTTTCGCCCAAACTTTCATATTCTGGCAAGATAGAAGCGATATTTTCAACCAGATGCGCAAGGGTAAATTGCTCTTTTTTGCACAATCTCTCAATTCTTCCGGCATAATCAGCGGATGTTAAAGCGGAATATTTGTTCTCTAAAAGCCAAGTTTCAAAATTTTTCAACATAATCAACCTCCATATTAACTCAAACTAACGATTTCCGTAAAAACAGCGATTCCGCGTTCTTTTTCAGCCTGACAAGCCATAATTGCCTCGCGCAAGCTCCAATAAATGGTTGGCATTAAAACGCCACAAACTTTGATTTGATACATAATTAACCTCCTTTTTTTGATTAACTATGTATATTATGCCGTAAAAAATCTTGTTCGCGAGCCCCAAAAATGCACAAAACCAACGACTTTTTGCTACAATTTGGACGGGATTACTAAGAAACAGACAAAAACAAGCCCTTAACCTCGTGCCCTCAAGGTCAACAAGTTGAGCTTAAAAAGCAAAAATTGTCTCAGACATAACTTTGCACTAAGAAGAAAGGGGATAAAAAATAACTTCCTGACCTTAAAGACAAGAAGTTATTTTGAATGAGATATGCAAATTAGAAATTACAATCCGCATTTTTTTCTTGCATTACTTTCAATCTTAAATACTGCAAGATCGTCCTTATATTCACGACATTTTTCTTTTTCGCTTATAACCTTTAATTCTAAATTTTTCATTTCTTGAAAATAAACCTGTGCATAACAAGAGCATTGTTTACTTGAAGCACCCCAAAATTTACGCCGGCATTCATCTTCCATTCCCATTTCTATCCCCATAAAAAGAGGATGATTCTTTGCGATTTCATACTTTTTTAAGAGTTCTTGTCGGGCTTTTTTTAGATTATTTAAATCATATTCGTCACATTGTTTTTTTAACTTATTTATACTATTTTCTAATTCATTTATAGCATCTTCAGCTCTACGAGGATTAGATGAATGACCAGCAAATATATTATTCAAAGAGTTGCGTTGTTTCTTTAAGTCATCAGTGATACAAAGTTGATTAATTCTTTTAATATACTTCATTTCCTCGTCAGTTGGATTTTCCATTGCTGAAACACCTAACTGTTTTATCATAGACACAGATTCTAATTGTTCTTTCATGTTTTTTGATAATTTTATAAATTCAGGATAATCTTTACTTCTACAGAATGTACATAAATTCTCAGCAGGTACTTTTTGATGAAAATTTTTAAATTTTTCAAGTGAATCTGCCAAAATTGTCATTCTTTCAAAAAAAAGTGCTTGTTGTTTGTTAACTTCCGCGCATGTATCTGGAATTACCAACCTAATTTCTTGTGTCGCTTGTTTATCCGAAATTTGTTTTTTAATGGCTGATATCGTTTGATTATGACGGAGCAATGTTTGTTCAGCCGTTTCGGTTTTTCTAATTTCCAGTTCATCTCTTGTTTCTAACATAGGATCATTTGCACAAGAGATTAAAAGAATAGAAAATAAAATGACGCCATATTTTTTCATATAAAGTCTCCTTTATTGTTCACAAACACTAATTTTACCATTATTAACACAGCATTTTAAGCTTTTATCTTTGAGATACATATGATATTCAATTTCTGAAATTTTAAAGTTAGTTTTTCTAAAGGCTCGGATACGTTTACCACTCCAATTATATACCCCAAAATCTCTATGTAAATATTCCCAGTCTTTGTAGCATTCCCCATCAGCATAGTTATCTGCTGTATAGATAAAATATTCTTTATCTTCACACCCGATAAAAACGCTAAGTAGTGCATTTGCAATAGGCGACGATGTGCAATTGCTTTTTACTAATATGCCATCCTTGGAATAATCTATCACTTTGAGACAATGACTCCAGTTACTTGTATGGTTTGAAGGATTTAATGTTTTCGTTTTATCTAATACAAACAATTCACCCAGTTTGTTAAGCTCATTACGACGTTGTTGAGCCCTGTTTATAGCTTGTTCACAATCTTCAAGGTTTTCTTTTTTTCGTTTTTCTGCATTTCTACGTGCTTCTAATTTTCGTTTTTCTGCATTTCTACGTGCTTCTAACTGCCGCTCATATTCTGTCCGTGAGCAAAAAGGTTTATAACTTAATTGATCTTTAATGTCGGTCACATAATTAGAAGATTCTATATCTAAAGTAAGTTGTTCTTCTTCCCCTTTGTCGTTCAGTAAATCTATAGTATATGCTCGATAATGCTCAGATATATCTATCTTTTTTATTGTTTTGTGTCCAGGTGCTATACCATCATAATACTGGCATAGATAAATTTGTTTGTTACTATATTCCTGATTAAGTAATTCTCCTGCGGATACACACCCTGCAAGAAGAAAAAATATGAACATACATCTTTTCATAAAATACCCCTGTTATTTCCTTTGTAGTTTATTATAAACATCAACAGCATCACTGGAAAACGCCCAACATAAAGCGACCACCCATGCGACAAGAGTCCAGCCTAAGAATAGATTCAACATAAACACGGATGATGTATTAAGTCGATTTCTGCAAAGAGCAACGCCTGTAGGTGCAAAATAAATTGTAAGAATACAGAAAATTCCAAAACAAACCCTTATTAAACTCCCAATTATTGAAAATAATGATCTGACCTCGTCCTCCTTAACAGACGAATTTGATGCAATTTTACCTTGTGTATCCATCTTGGCCTTTGCACTTTCATCTTTTGCAAAGTTCTCAAGAATTTCTTTTTTTTGTAATTCAAATTCTTCTTGGGTAATAACGCCTTTTTCTTTTAATTTTGCAAGTTTTTCTAGTTTTTCAACGCTCATAATCTTTTCTCCTTCATATTTAAAAGAAAACTAAGCTTACAAAGCACTTGTTTTCAGAACAAACACCACAAGCTTGTTTAAAATCGTCTAATTTTTTATAGCTTATTTCTTTATTTATGACTACTCCCTTAAATCCATTAAAAGAAGTTACCCAATCAGATGTGGAGACCGACATGCACTGTTCTTCTGAAAGAGCTGTATAAGTTATAGAAAATGTAGAACCCTCTCCGTGAATAATTGTTTCAGTACCAAAAACATTAGTAATTTTATCATCCGTCTGGTCAGAATACATATTAGTTGGGACTAATCCATATTCTTTTGCCATAAGATTATTTAATCCATCATAAGACGGTTGCTCTTGAAAAGCCTCCCTTATGTTTGAAACAAGCATCTCAAGTTGATCATTATTTTCGCTAAAAGCAAATATTGATGAGGTTGATGAATATCCGGATTCAAAAGAAATACTAAAAATGGATAAAAGTATTGAACCAATTATTAATCCTTCACCAATTCGATCAAGGTTGTTATCTGTGGTATTTTCTCCATATTTATTCTCATGGATATAGCTTTTGCTGCAAACTAAATATATTAAGTATATGAAGTAAAGAATCACACATAAAGCGCAAAATCCGCTTAAAGTATCAGATCCGTCAAGCAAAGTTGTAAGAAGTATTAAACATAAAAACGGTAACAACAAAGCTAACGCGCTTTTGTTAACATCGTGAAATCTTCTTATTAAAGCAGATATTGTCGGAATAAAAACTATAAGTACAACTAAAGCACTTAATGCGCCATCAGTTTCAGCTGAAATATCAATCAAGCTCAAAACAAATGAGATTAAAGTATTTATGAATACGAACCCCCAAAATTCATATCTTGTGGCTCTGCCCAAAAATTGAAAGCTTTTTTCCCAACAGCTTAAATAGTTATTCCAGATATTTTTACCTTTGTTAGTTCCTGAAACGCATTCAATGGATCTTGGCTTTTTCTTTTGTCCATATAGTATTTTGTTCTTCTGCTCCTCAAGTTCTTCCTGAGTAATAATACCTTTTTCTTTCAACTCATTCAGCTTTTCTAGTTCATCTAGATTCATAATCTTTTCCCTTATCTATTTTTAACTCCTTTAATTAATCTTTATTCTGTAGAAGGTTATAAGATACAAGCATTCAATTCTAATTGAAAACCAAACTCAGATAGCATTCAGGACAAGTACTACAATTATCAAAAGTGTTTCCATTGATGAGAACGCCAACAAAGTTATCTCCCCAATCACCAGTATAAATCTTGAGACACTGTTCTTCTGAAAGATTGGCATAGGTTATAGAAAATGTAGAACCCTCTCCGTGAATAATTGTTTCAGTACCGAAAGCATTAGTAATTTTATCATCCGTCTGGTCAGAATACATATCACTAGGAACAACGTATATTTTTTTTGCAAAACGATTGTCTAGTCCATCATAAGTTTCATACCCTTGATAAAGCGCCCTAATATTTGTAACAATTATTGAAATTTGATCTATGTTTTTATTAAGCTTATATCTTGATGAAGCTGATGAAAATCCTGCACTACCGCCGATGATTAAAAGACCTAAAACTGGCAAGAGGTATAAAATTATTAAGGCAATCATTAACCGTTTAGCAATTTGATCAAACTTATCCTCTGCGAGATTTTCTCCGTACTCATTCTTATCTGCATAACTTTTTTTGCAAGTTTGGCACAAAAGGTATATAAAGTAAATGGTTATAATTAAAGCGAAAAGCCCAACCAAAACGTTGTTTTTATGGAACACTATTGTAAGAAGTATTAAACATAAAAACGGTAACAACAAAGCTAACGCGCTTTTGTTAACATCGTGAAGTCTTCTTACAGTAACAGCTACTGTAGGAACAAGAATAATAAGCGTAAATATACCATTTAATATGCCCCCTGTTTCAGCTGAAATATCAATCAAGCTCAAAACAAATGAGATTAAAGTATTTATGAATACGAACCCCCAAAATTCATATCTTGTGGCTCTGCCCAAAAATTGAAAGCTTTTTTCCCAACAGCTTAAATAGTTATTCCAGATATTTTTACCTTTATCACTTTGTGAAATATTTTCTTTATGCCCGTTCAACATTTCTTTTTTCTTTTTATCAAATTCTTCTTGGGTAATAATACCCTTTTCCTTTAATTCATTTAATTTTTCAAGTTCTTCAAGATTCATTGTATTTCTCCTTCAATTCTAAAATTTTTCCTTATTTATTTTTTTTAACTTTTAATTCCTTTAGTCCGTCTTTGATTTGCAGAAAGTCATATGACACAAGCCAAACGCCCAAAGGACCAAAGAGAAAAACGCCCAAAAGTGTCGCCCAAATAGGTGCCACATTTTTATATTTTTTTGTTTCAAGTTTATAAGCTATAATAGACATTATTATTGCCACAATGAAATTAATCAAATATCTAAGATTTTCTATCGTAGCTTCTGGTACATTCCTATCTATAGCGTATAACATAAGTGGGATAATAATCAGAATTCCAAGACTTCCGAGACCAAATAAAAATGATATTCCCAAATTATACCAGTTTATTATTGAGGTTTGCTTCTGTGCTTTGTTACCACCAGAAAGCATTTCTTCCTTCTTTTTATCAAATTCCTCTTGAGTAATAACGCCTTTTTCCTTTAATTCATTTAATTTTTCAAGTTCTTCAATATTCATTGTATTCCTCCTTCAGATATAACAATTTATTTGCATTGTACACAAACCAACATTTGCGACCAACGTGGCAAAAAATTAATTTTAGCGATTGTTAAAGAAAACAAAATCTTTTTAATCCTTAATTTTCCTTATTTTTTCTGCTTAAAATAAAAAAGTGCGAAAATCGCAAAAAGTGGTTGACTTAATCGTTCTATTAAAATGACCAAATTTTTTTAAATTTTAAAAGGAGATTAAGATGTCTGTTATTGGTTATATTCGCGTTAGTACAGATAAACAAACGCTTGAACATCAACACTTTGAGATTGAGCAATATGTCAAACATCAGGGGTTGAAAATTGATTTGTGGGTTGAAGAAAAAATATCTTCACGAAAAGCGCTAAAAAATAGAAAACTTGGCACTTTACTGGATAATTTAAAGGAAAATGATATTATTATATCTTGTGAAATATCCCGATTAGGTAGGTCTTTGCTTGAGGTCATGCGAATATTGGAAACCTGCTTAAATAAAAACTGCCAGGTCTGGACAATTAAAGAAAACTACCGTCTTGGCAACGATATACAATCCAAAGTCTTGGCTTTCGCTTTTGGATTAGCCGCTGAGATTGAAAGAAAACTCATCTCCGACCGCACTAAATCCAGTCTAGCCAATATCAAAGCCTCAGGAAAGAAACTTGGTCGCCCCTTTACGGCAGAGTCCAAGAAACTTAAACTTTCTAAAAATGCTAAAAAAGTAAAGAATTTACTCGCTAAAGGCATTTCAAAATCCCAGATAGCCAGAATTCTCGGCGTCCAGAGAAGCACATTGAGACGGTTTATTGAGAGGATGTTTCAACAACCTTTAACATAGCTATGCCAGAGGTTGAATAATTTACTATTCAGAAAATTTATTTCCCAAAATTCAGTAGAAAAATCTTCAAGCCACATTCTAGATAACATGAAAAATTGCAAAGAGTTGCTCGCTCAAGAGCTAAAAATTCTTTATCCCGACTTTACGGATATTGAATTGAAGAATATGACAGACAATCTGATTGATTTTTATACGACAGCCGTAAAAGTCGTTTTAAACGACAAAAAAACAAATTCAGAAGAATTTGACATCGACGACAAAAACTTTTCCGCCTAACCTCATTTATTTTTTAAATAAGGTTAACTTGTTGAAAAATCAGCAAATTATTAGCAAAAAAGAGCAAAAAATGCATTTTTTCGCGTACATTCTCAAATTTTCACGACATAATAAACCTTAAAAAGGAGATATAAAATGGCAAAAATTTCTAAATATGCAAAAGCCTCGCCATGTGTTCAGGCCGTAATTTTTGCAAGAGTTTCAACAAAAGAGCAAGAACCCGGAGCTTCCCTAGATGCACAAACAGTGGCTATGGAAAATTATTGTAGAAGAATAAATCTTCCAATAGTGAAAAGTTATAAGGTCACTGAAAGCTCTACGAATGGCAAACGCAAACAATTTAAGGAGATGTTAGATTTTACCAAAAGACAGAAACGAAAAACCGCCATTGTTGTACATTGTATTGACCGTTTCCAAAGGCGTTTTACTGAATGCTCTGAAGTTAATGATTTATTGTTAAGTGATAAAACAGACCTGCATTTTTGCAAAGAAGAATTAATCTTAACTAGAAACAGTCCATCTTCTGATATTATGCGTTGGGACATGGGTATTTTATCCGGCAAACTTTACGTGTCCAATCTGCGAGACAATGTCAATAGGGCTATGATGTATAACTGGTCGTTAGGTAAATATCAAAGCAAAGCACCTATCGGATATCTTAACGTCAATAAAAATATTATTATTGATCCGAATCGTGGACCAACTGTTAAAAAGATGTTTGAATTGTATGCAAGCGGATTGTATACTTTAGACGGTCTGCAAAAGTTTGCTCAAGATCAAAATTTATTTTCATCCCATTCTAAAACAAAGAAACCTCTCGGGCGTGAAACAATATATGCAATGTTAAGAAATCCTTTTTATTATGGTGAAATGGTAATTCGAGGTGAAAAAATGCCTCATATACATGGCGCTCTTATTTCCAAGGATTTGTTTGATCAAGTTCAGAATAAGCTCTCTGGCGGAAAAATACATACCAAAACACAAGAATATGCAGGCATTCCTTTTGCATTTCGTGGGTTAATAAAATGCGCAAATTGCGGTTGTACAATAACTTCGGAAACTCATACCAAGAAAAGCGGTAGAATCTATAGATATTTAAGATGCACACATTCTAAAGGAAACTGCAACCAAGGCTTGGTAAGCGAAATAACTTTGTTAAAACAACTTGATGATGAAATATTTAACAAAATCAAATTAAAACCAGAGATTTTGCAATTTCTGAAGAAATGCGTACAAAAACGTTTATTAGAAGAATCTGAGGCAAATGCGGTAATGAAACGCAAAATAACACAAGATTTAAACAAACTTGAGGCAAAAGAACAACGGGTTAAGGACTCGTTTTTTGAGGGTGATATAACTCGTGAGGAATGGCAAGAAGAAAAAGCTAATATCGCGGCCAAAAAACAAAAATTACAAAATACCGCTGCAACATATGCGGACATCAGCAAAGATATACAACATACAGTTGATGAGCTTTTAGACCTTGCAACTTGTGTTTCTCAAATTATGAAGCAGGCGAATCCATTACAACAAAATAAATTGTTAAGGCTTATGTTCGCCGAATGTAAATTGGATGGGCAGAAACTGATTTATAAACTACAAAAACCTTTTGACAAGCTCGTTAATTTCAAAAATGCCAACAACTGGTTTGATTTTGATAAAAACGACATCGCTGAATATGAAAATATGTCTGAAAAGCTAGAAATCTATAAAATTGAGGCTGAGGAATCAATGACAGTTTGATAAAGTTTTAGCTATTGTGTTATTGATTACATAAAAACCTTGCATTGTACTAAAATACTAAGTAATGTTTATATAAATTTAGAATGTGAGGTAGATTATGG
Source organism: uncultured Jeotgalicoccus sp. (assembly GCA_947631305.1). Classification (GTDB taxonomy): domain Bacteria; phylum Bacillota; class Bacilli; order Staphylococcales; family Salinicoccaceae; genus Jeotgalicoccus. The sequence goes on along the minus strand of CANRKV010000022.1, from coordinate 5,874 downwards.
AAATTTTAGAACAAAAAATCACTATTGAAAATTCATGTTCAATTATAGGAAAAGCTAAAGATCCCTTTTCTCCAATAAAAGAAGCTTTTACTAACTCATTAGATGCCATAATTCAAAGACAAGATGCAGGAGTTAATTTTATTCCTCAAATAACACTATCTCTGAATTTTTCGAGTGAAACAGATTTAGTAGATCCGTCTCGCATTAAATATAATTTATTGTCAGTTTCTATTTGTGATAATGGTCTAGGATTTGTATCGACAAATCATGAACGTTTTAAGGATTTGGGAGAAAAATCAAAAGGATTGAATAATCGAGGAACGGGAAAAATACAAATATTCTGTCGTTTCCGACAAATTGATATTGAAAGTATTTATTATGAAAGCGACAAATGGAAACGATTGAATGCGACTTGGAAGAAAAATGGCGAATATTCGGATAACATCATGAATATTTCAAATGAAACTGATGCTAAGACATGTGTAACAATGTCAGGCCTTCTTAATGAGAAAGAAAATGATTATTATGCTAAATATGTTGAAAGTATTGATAATTTAAAACGTGATGTTTTAAAGCATTTTTTGCTTCGTATGTGGCTTGGCTCTAAATCGGATAATCAATCTATTAAAATTGAAGTTAGGGTAGACAATCAAGAAAAGAGTATTTTTATTTTTAACAAAGATACAATACCTTCACCTGATAAAGAGGATAAGATAAAGATAAAAACGGAACAGGCCGATATAAAACGTATTACGTCTAAAAAAATTACAATAGATTGGCTTCCTGTAGATCCTGTCTATGAGTTGTCATTTTATCGTTTTAAATTATCTGCTTCGGATATTAACCAAAATGGTGTATATCTTTGTAGTAAAAACATTGTTGTCGAACCATTTAATTTTACTGCAATAAAAAAAGATTCAGAATTTGAGGGATACAGATATATTTCTTGTGTAAGTGGTGAACTTTTAAATAATTCTGAATTTGTTAATCAAATGGTTGAAAGCTTTAATTTTCCTTCAAAAAAGCAAACAGAAAAAGAAATCAGAGAAGAAACTGGCTCATTATTTAATACTGAAAATAAATATGTTTTTTGGGATGAAATTAAAGAAAAGATAGATCAAAGTTTGGAAAAAAATTATTCTGATATACAAAGTTTAAAAGAAAATCGCGAAAAAGATATTGAAAAAATTGCTGAAAAGTATGGCATATCAATTGAAATTGCAGAAGTTTCAGATATAGAATTCAATGATACAGAAGAAGAAATTATTGAAAAGCTTTTTCAAGCACAGGCTCGTAAGTTTGCGCAAGCAAATATAGAAATCCGCCAAACATATGAAGAACTAAAATCTTTGGAAATGCAAAAATTAAATCCTAGTAGTAAGGATTACAAAGAGAAATTTGAAAGTGTTTCCCAAAAATTAATGAACAAAATTCCTCAACAAAATAAAGATGAACTCGCACGGTATATCATTCGGCGAGATATGGTTGTTAAATTATTAGAGCTAGCTCGTCAGAACGAGTTGGAAATTCAACGTGAGTGGAAAGAAAAAAAGGCCAGAGGAGAAATGATACATGAACAAAAAGAAGCCATTTTTCATGATTTGATATTTAGAAGAAAAATGAAAGGGGTTCCTAATGATTTGTGGATTTTAAATGAGGAATTTGTTCATTTTGATGGTTATTCTGACATACCCTTAGAAGATTTGATAATTAATGGAGAAAAATTACTAGCAGATAATATTGATATTTATGAGGCTCTAAATGAGGTAGGTATAACTAAAGAAACATATTTAAGACAGCGGCCAGATATATTTTTATTTCCAGAAGAGAGCAAATGTATATTGATAGAATTTAAATCTCCCGATGTTGATTTATCGCAATATACCGATCAAATTGCTAGATATGCTACATTAATTGCAAATTATTCAAGACACCCTAGACAATTTACGCAATTTTTTGGGTTTCTTATAGGGGAAAAACTTGACTTAATCAATCTAAATAGATCATTATGGAAAAAAGTTCCATTTGGAAATTATCGTATTTATCCTAATGGAGAGATATTATCAATTGGAAATGTTGAGACACCTATAGCTAGCCTGTATCAAGAAATGATTCCTTATTCAGAAATCGCAACTAGAGCAAAATTAAGAAATAAGAGTTTTGCAGAAAAATTAGGAATCTCAGAAAAAAAACTTGAGAGGATTCAAGATACAACTGATGACGAGTTGGGAAAATAAAAATGTAGCTCGGAAACCGTGAGATAAGCATCACCAGTTAAAAAAGCGCCTTAACGGCGCTTTTTTAACTGGTGAATTACGCGATTGTTAGCTTGCGAGGTGGCGATAGACGCCGATGCAAGCGTTACAGAGCGGTGACCGAAGCGAGTTAGCTTTGCGATATTAACGCAAAGCTTAGGAGCAAGACACCATTTAACCCCCTATCTGTATAGATAGGGGGTTAAAAAATTGGTAAACAGTGGGACTTGAACCCGAAAGGGAGCGCTAAGCAAAAAGGCATTTTTATAACTTTTTGCCAAAAAATGCGACAAAATGCATTTGGAATGCATTTTTTTGTTGCAAGGGAGCTTAAAATATGATACATTAAGAATGTAAACATCTTATTATGTTAAATCTTCTTATGTTTATTATTATAAAAATGAAAAGATTTTTCATATGCGGTGTTTTTTTAAAATAAAAAAATAAAAACAATAAAAAATAAAAATTATGAAACAAGTAAGCAATTACTTAATCGCAGCCGCCAGCCTTTTTATTTGCGGCTTTTTGATGAGCTCTTGCGAAAGTGAGGGGTTGGGAGGAGATCTGAAGACTATCGCTGTGCCTGCACAACGCGACACAGTGGTAGAGGAGAATTCTATTCTTCTCCGTACGAGCTTCTCGTATGGAGTTGAAATAGAAGACTCCACTCTCAACGTTGAGCAACTCAACGTTGTGGAGTTGAGTTCCTCCTCCGCCGACGCGACTGAGCGTCGGGTGGCCACCAACTCTTTAATGAGTTGGAACGTACCAGCAACTCGTTACGTTTCCAGCAAAGAAGAGCTGGGAGTCATTGAAACCGAGGAAAAAGCATCAGCTTTGGATACGACCTCTGTTAAAGAGGGTGGCCTTGAGCTGAGGAAATCCAACCGGGAATATGCTTTTTCGTTTGATACCGATACCGTTAAGGTGTCTGTAAAAAATGAAAAGGGTATCTTGGGGGAAGACACCCTCGGATACGCCGAGATTTCTTCCGTTAAATTTGAGAGCTTAGAAAGCTCTTTGAATGAAACGGAAGATTCCATTCAAAATGATATTCATATAAAATTGAATGTCATTGTCAACGCCTATCATGAGAACGGCGTTGAATGGGAATCTAAAGAGAAAGAGGTTGAGGTTTCTTTCTCGCGCATTTTGCGCGTGGAAAGAAACGACTCGGTTCAACCCGAGCCGAAAGACACCACGGTGGTAACACCGGATGTGCCTGACCTCAATCCCGACGACGACCCCGCTGACGAGCCGTCTGACGAACCCGCCACTGGCGACGACGACCCCGCCGTTGACAACGAGCCGTCTGATGACGACCCCGCTGACGAGCCGTCTGACGAACCCGCCACTGGCGACGACGACCCCGCTGACGAGCCGTCTGACGACCCCGCTGGCGACGAACCCGCTGGCGACGACCCCGCCACTGGCGACGACTCCGATAAAGATAACGACAACGACGACCCCGTCGTTGACGTTACGCCTGTAGAACCGGAGAAAGATCCGGAACAGGTTAATCCCACACCTTCTGAACAGGAACCTGAACAGCAGGAAGATCAGCCGAAAGTATTTGAAAAAAATACGCCGGCTGAATGGGGTGAAATCAGGAGTTTCGCCGTTAGCACCACGCCCGCTGACCACGTTGGCGGACAGTATGCCGTTAAGGCATGGTGTCTGACGACATCAGAAGGTGCCGTGTGCGGCGTTGTCGGTATGAACGACGAAATAACCCTTGAGACTATCCTCTCGGGAAATTTCGTAAGTGGAACCTATTCCACGAAGTACAACAGTGCTTGGTGGGATGGAAACAGTTGGCGCCCGGCTTACATCTACTTTGATAGTAGTGTAAGCTACTACTTCTGGAGCGACGGTGCCGACAGAGCTGCCATAGCAACCTTTGATATGGGGCTTTGGGGCTGGTCAACGCTTTACCCCGCAGGGTATAGCGCAACCATGAGTGACGACGTTATGACCGTCGTTACGCCGTCCGGAAGCTTCCAGCTGCGGTAAACACTCTACTTATTCAACACAACGGTAACCCGACGGTGTGCTTGAAGTAAAACAATAATCGGGAATAAATAAAAATAAAAAAAAAACACTACGATATGAAAAAGAATTGTCTTTTCTTAATCGCTGCCGCCCTTTTTTCCGCGGCCAATATGAACCCGGCAAACGCCACTGTACCCACCGACAGTCTTACGACTGCCGTTGCGGACACGGTGGCACAACAAGACAGCGTAGTTTATCACCCCACGGTGATAGACTATGCTAAAAAACTGAACAACAAGGAATATTTCCAAGTTGTTCGCTTCGCCGATGACGGGGAGATCTTGGAAATTTCCAAGGTCACCGGTATCGGCATTGAGATCTTCGCCGGGGCAAATTACATCTCCCGCGAGGAACATTTCTCGCCGGAAGGTGGCGTTGGCTTACGTTATGATGGGAAACACCTGTCATACAGAGCCAACGTGGCATTGAGCTATCGTCAGCAAAATGACGAAAGTCTTGATGCAGGAGATCATTATTTCACATACATGGCCTCCGCGGCTCTGCATGTGAATCTGATCTACCCCCGCCCGTGGAAAAATTGCCTCTCTCTCTACGGAGAGGCCGGTTACATCTTTGACCAACACAAACAGTTGGTTGATGAAGTAACTGATGAAGACGGCCAGGCGTACGTAAGGTACGTCAGCCATAAGGGCTCGGGCCTCCTTTTCGGAGGAGGTTTTGAGTATAGACATAACTTTTTTGCCAAATCGCACTCATTAGTGGTGCGTGCTGGCGCAAAAGTCATTCCAGACGCGTTCTGGAATGTCACGAAGAGTAATTGCTTCGTGGAAATGTCTATAGGGTGGGTAATTGGTCTCAAACGAGGCCACTGGGTCTCGCCCAACAAGAAAGCCGCCTATAAAGGGCGGCTCTGAGCCACTATTACTATGAATAAAACAGCGCTCCCTTACGGGAACGCTGTTTTTTTGTGTGAAAATTTTTAGTTCAAGACAAAAGTGATGTTGTTATAATCAACTTCCAAAACTTCAAAGGCTAAGTCTTCAATTTCAACAAAGCGTTCGTCAACCGGAAAGCTATAAGTTTCCGTTTCGCCGTCTGGTCCGAGTGTGGAATAAGAAAAAGTCATTTCATCATCTTCAAGACCAGCATAATAAAGCTCAAATCCGCCGACATTATTTTCAACATCGGTTACGGTTTCAACCGCAGGCGATAAACGGACATCTTCAGGCTCTATAAAAATATCTGATCTCAAAATCGCCAAACGACCATCAACCATGCGCCCGATATGATTATAAATTTGCCCATCACCGGCAACAATTAAAATATCGCCGTTGTTTTTCTGCTTAACCAGCATATAAGCCTCATCGTTAATTTTGACTTCGCCGAAGGGTCTATAAAACTTGTCTTTTTCAATAAAGAAAGGCGAATATGTGGAGTTCAAAACAGCTTTTTTGTTGGCTTTAAGCACTTCAAATTCATAAGTGCTGGTGCGGTTTGTCTGAGCTGATGCCATTAAACCACCTGTTTGCACGGTTTGAACAACGCCATGTTCAACGTTTTCTTCCGTAACTTCCTGAACCGAAGCCAACGAACGCTCCGTATCTTT
>CANRKV010000021.1 GCA_947631305.1 uncultured Jeotgalicoccus sp. | reverse complement strand
ACGCTGCCAGGCTAAAACATAGATTTACAAAATGGATGCGATGAGCCGCATTGAGACCTTTCGAGGTCTCTTTTTTTTGTTCTTTTTTATATAGTATAATAATGGTAATAACTTTAATGGAGGTATATATGTCTCTTATTAATAAATTAAAAGGACTGCATAGTGAAGGTGTTATTTCTATGCATGTACCGGGACATAAAAATAATACAATTGGAAAGCTGTCAGATGTAATTAAACCGGAGTATGACTTAACTGAAATACCCGGACTTGATGACCTTCATGATCCGGCTGAGATATTGAGAGAACTCAATGATAAGCTGTCATTAAAACAAGAAGGTTATTATGCACAGGCAATGGTGAACGGGACAACAAATGGGATCATCTGCGGCATCTATGCACTGAATGAAACTGCAAGTCATTTTTACATTGTCGGAGAAGCACATAAGTCTGTATATCACGGCGTATCATTAGTGAATGCTTCCTATAGTGTTATTTCTATAGATGAACTGTATGAAGTTGATTTGGAGAATGCGTGTGTAGTATTCACTTCTCCTTCTTACACAGGGACTCTAATTAAGAATATAGGAGAGCATATAAATTACATCAGAAAGAATGAAGCTTTTAGTATTATCGATGCAGCGCACGGCGCGCATTTATCGATTACTGAAAACTTTAAGGAATCGCTGTTGCTATCAGAGGCGGATGCAGTGATTGAGTCATATCACAAAATGCTCCCTGCATTGACGATGGCATCAGTATTGTTTACTAAAAACTTAGAGATACACGAGCGCATTATGCATTACATTAATCAGTTTGAAACATCGAGTCCTTCATATCTTGTACTGGCATCTATTGAATATGCACAGGAGTTTTATAACGAATATGATGACACTGTGTTCTTTGAAAAAAGAACAGCCTTAATTAATCATCTGAAAGAGTACGGAGTTAAGGTGGCTGAACCGGATGATCCTGGAAAACTCATGCTGACGTCAGCGAAGGGTGCGTATAACCTTGAACGCAGTTTAAGGAATGAAGGGATATATTCAGAGATGGTGACAGACGAAGGTGTGCTGTGGTGTCTGCCGCTGTGGCACGAAGATGACAGTTATCCTTTTAAAGAACTGCTGGATAAAATTACAAAGTTAAAACCGGCAGCAGACAGTGCTGCACCGGTTAAAGATATCGCTGTCCTCGAAGGTAAGGTATGTCATGAAAACATTGTGCCTTATCCACCTGGAGTACCGCTTGTACTAAAGGGGAATGTGATTACGAATAAGGATATTAAAAGGATAAAGCACTATCAAGTTAATCATGTTAAAATAGAGGGTATAGATTACAACATCAATTATTATATGAATGAGGCAGAATTATGAGTTACTTCATCACTTTTGAAGGTCCTGAGGGATCTGGGAAAACAACGGTTATAGAACGTATCAGAACATTATTATCGGACTCGCATGAAGTTGTAAAAACACGGGAGCCCGGCGGTATACCAATCAGCGAAAAAATTCGGGAAGTACTGCTGACTAAGGGACACGAAATGGATGGCAGGACTGAAGCATTGCTTTTTGCAGCATCGCGTCGTCAGCATTTGGTAGAACGTGTAATACCGGCACTTGAAGCAGAGAAAATTGTACTGTGCGACCGGTTTATCGACAGTTCGTTAGCGTATCAGGGCATTGCCCGCGGCATTGGTTTTGATGATATAATGGCGATAAATAAATTCGCTATTGGTACTCATATGCCGGACTTAACGATTTACTTAAAACTGGATCCGGAAACGGGTTTAGAGAGAATCCGCGATAATGCACGTGACAACAATCGTCTGGATGAAGAAACTATAGACTTTCATAAAAAAGTAGTCTTGGGTTATAATGAATTATCAGAGTTATATCCGAACAGAATTAAAGTTGTTGATGCAGCCCAGTCTATCGATAGCGTTGTCAGTGATACATTTAATATTATAAATACTTATATACAATCTAGAGGTGAAGAATAATGAAAATGGTAATAGCTATTGTCCAGGACCATGACAGCCAAAGATTAAATGATAAATTAACAAAAAACGATTTCCGTAACACGAAACTTGCTTCTACAGGCGGTTTCCTGCGTGCGGGTAACACTACGTTCCTATGCGGTGTTGAAGATGCCCGTGTGGACGATCTTCTTAAACTGATTGACGATACTTGCGGGAACCGCGAGCAGACTGTTGCACCGGTTACTCCTATGGGTGGAAATGCGGATTCTTATATCCCTTATCCGGTTGAAGTTGAAGTCGGCGGCGCTACTGTATTTGTTTTACCGATAGAACAATTTGAAAGATTTTAAGATGAATAATAGTATTGTAGAGAAACAATTATTAAAAATTATCGAGAACAATAAGCTGAGTCATACTTATATGTTCGAAGGTGATGCAATAGAAACGCTGCGCAAATACAGCAAGTTTTTTGCGCTGCATATTTTCGGAAGCAATACACGTAATGAGATGCTGATTGATTCAGGTAATCATCCGGATTTATATTATTTATCGACAGCTGAAAATACGATTAAGAAAGAAGAAATCGAGCAGCTCGTCCGCCAGATGAACCAGAAACCAATCGAGTCTGATCACAAAGTGTATATTATTGAGCAGTTTGAAAAGCTGACTCCGCAAGCTGAAAACAGTATACTGAAATTCTTAGAAGAACCGCCTGAAAAAACAATTGCAATTTTATTAACGATTAATAAAAGCGGTATACTGCCGACGATACATTCGAGAAGTCAACATATCCATATCCAGGGAGAAGACGGTGACCGTGAGGATTCACTGCCTAACTTAAGTGAAGCTGAAACTAAAACCGTCAATGCTCTCGCGCTGAACGCGCATCACGTCAATGAGATGGCTGATAAATTCAGTGAGATGCGTAATGAGGCAATGAGCTTCGGGACGCGCTGGATACATAATCATCCGCTTGTTTTAATCGACACAAAAAAGATAGTCGATATTTGTGATGACCGTAAAGACTATGAACTGATGCTGCAGCTTCTTGCCGGGTTTATCCGTCAGGCACTGCATAAGACTATCGGTCTGGATAATTTTAAACCGTTTGAAACACCAATGCCGACAGGTAACGATGTCAATACGGTTAAATTGACACGAATGCTCGAAGAGATTCAAAAAGCGAACCAGCTGCTATCATTTAACGTTAATCCAATGCTTGTTTTTGAAGGTATGGTCATAGGTGCGAAAGGTTGATGAATGAATATGCTTAAAATCATCAAGGTCACGCAACTTGATTATTACGATAACCTGTACATCACATGCAGTGATGATTCCATAGAACGCGGCGACTATATTGTCGGGGAAACAAAAAGAGGTCTCGAGCTGCTGAACGTAGTTAAAGGGACTTATGAAATTCCTAAAGACAATATTGTTGAACCCGATGGTAAATTTCTTCGTCTGGCAACAGAAGAAGACTTAATGAAATTTAAAGCGAATGAAGACAAATCTGAAACTGCAATGGAGTTTTGTGCCAATGCCATTAAAGATGAAAAACTTGATATGAACCTGGTGAATGCTAAATTCACTCTTGATATGAAGAAACTCATTTTTAACTTTACTGCAGATGACAGAGTGGACTTCAGATCGCTTGTCAGAATCCTTGCGACACGTTTTAAAACACGTATCGAACTGCGTCAGATTGGTGTCAGGGATGAAGCGAAATATCTGGGCGGAATTGGTCCCTGCGGCCGCGCCCACTGCTGTTCAACGTTTTTAGGAGACTTTGTACCAGTAAGTATCCAAATGGCGAAGAACCAGGATTTATCGCTTTCTCCAAGTAAAATATCAGGAGCATGCGGACGACTGATGTGCTGCTTAAATTACGAAGACGAATATTACGAAGATGCACGTATAAAACTGCCTGATGTCGGTGCAAAAGTAAAAACACCGGCGGGTATCGGCAAAGTAATCGGCATTAACATACTGGATCTTGCCGTCAGAGTTAAAGGTTCAGACGATTACATTGAAGAGTACGGAGAAGAAGATATTGATAAGCTAGAGGTTGTGAATTAATGGACCGTGAAAAACTGTTCCTCCATATTCAGCAGCTCGAACGCAATATCAAAATGATGGATGAAGAAGTACAGACACTGAAAGAACTTACCGTAAAACTGGTCGAAGAAAATGTCAGTTTGGAACTTGAAAAAGAAAATTATGAGCAGCTTTTAAATGATAAAGAAACAGCAGATTCACCATTTAAGGAAAACTCATTAAAAAGTTTATACGACGAAGGATTTCATGTATGCAGCATTCATTTTGGTACGCACAGGCACGGAGACGACTGTTTATTCTGCCAGGCATTTTTTAATGAAAGACAAAGTTAAAGCAGCGCTCAGCTGCTTTTCTTTTTGGAGTGAAATCAATGTTAAAACCACATGAACGGATAGACGAACTGTACAGGGAAAATATGCGTATTATTCAAAGCAGTGAAACTTTTTCATTTTCCGTCGATGCACTGCTCCTCGGTAATTTTGTGAAAGTGAATAAACGCGATAACAGAATTATGGATTTGTGCAGCGGAAACGGTATTATTCCTTTGCTGCTGTCCCATCGTGCCTCGCAGCCGATTGATGCTGTTGAGTTACAGGATGTGCTCGTTGATATGGCGGAGCGCAGCATTCAAATGAATGAAAAGTCAGACCAGATTACAATGTATAATCTTGATATTAAAGCGCTTAAAACTTCGATGGAACATTCTTCGTACGATGTGATTACAGTTAATCCGCCTTATTTTACAAGCAACCAGCCGTTAAAAGATAAAGGACATCAGAGCGTCGCAAGACACGAACTGCATATCGATTTAAAAGGTATCGCCGAGGCATGCCGTTATTTAATAACGAACAAAGGCAGACTGTATATGGTCCACCGTGCAGAACGGAGCGCCGAGGTATTTACTGAGCTGCATAACCATGGATTCAGAGTCAGACGCGCGCAGTATGTCTATAATGATGTAAACAGCAGGACCGCGATGTTTATCGTGCTGGAAGCAATATTTAATTCAAATGCTTACGCGGATATACTGCCTCCGTTTTATATTTATAATGCGGATAAAACTTATTCGGATGAAATGCTTGAGGTGTATTACGGTGACGACAGAGGATAAGAGCTATTACGTCTACATTATCGAATGCAGCGACAACAGTCTGTATACTGGCTATACGACGGATATAGATGCACGGATAACGACGCACAATGAAGGTCTCGGTGCGAAATACACGCGGGGCCGACTTCCTGTCTCGCTGCGTTATGTCGAAGTATTTGATTCAAAAAGCGGTGCTTTGAAACGTGAGTATGCAATTAAGCAGCTGACTAAAAAACAGAAATTATCGTTAATAGGAGGATAATAATGTTATATATTACCGGGACGCCGATAGGGAATTTAGATGATATGTCATACAGAGCAATAAAAACGCTTAAAGAAGCTGATGTAATTCTTTGCGAAGATACACGAATCACACGTAAATTAACGACTCACTTCGAGATTGATACGCCGCTTAAAAGCTATCATGATTTCAATAAAGAAGAAGTCACAGAATCTATTATAGAAGATATAAAAAATGGTAAAACATATGCACTTGTGACCGATGCGGGCATGCCCGTAATATCAGATCCCGGTTTTGAACTCGTCAGCCGCATGCAGGATGAAAACCTGCCTTACAGTGTTATTCCGGCAGCTTCTGCGTTTACGATGGCACTTGTCGCAAGCGGAATCGCAAGCTATGAATTTACCTATTTTGGGTTTTTACCGAAGAGTTCATCGAAACAAAGAGAGAAGTTATCTGAAATAATGCATCATAAATTTACGTCAGTACTTTATGAATCACCGCACAGAATGAAAAATCTGATGACAGAAATAAGCAGCATTGACAGCAGAAGAATCGTCAGTGTATCGAGAGAAATCACAAAGAAATTTGAACAGCATGTCAGAGGAACAGCTGACGAATTACTATCAAAACTGGATAATGATATTCCATTAAAAGGCGAATTTGTCGTCGTTATAGACAGATACGAAGAAGAACAAACTGAATTTACCGGCACACCTAAAGAACATGTTACTGAACTTGTAGAAGAAGGCATGCGTCCAAAAGACGCGATAAAACTCGTTGCAGAACTGCGCGGATTGAAAAAGCAGGAAGTGTACGATGTGTTTCATAAATAAAAAGCCATGAATGAAATATTCACGGCTTTATACATTAAACTATTTATTAATTTTTCGTTGAATTTCTTTGATTAGCTGATCTGCGCCTTCTTTGCTGAGGACGATTTTACCGTCAGCAAGTGACAAGTTGTCATCTGACACATCGCCAGTTACTGCGCAAGTCATGCGAGGCTGGTATTTTTTCAAAATAATTTTATCGTCATCTGTGAAGATTTCCAGTGCATCTTTGACTTCGATATCGAGTACGCGACGCAATTCAATTGGAATAACAACGCGCCCAAGTTCGTCGACTTTACGCACAATTCCAGTAGATTTCATTAGTGATTCCTCCTACATAGTTAACCAAAATATAATGGATGATATCCAATCCGCAAAATATAATACAGCAGAAAATAAACAATATAAACTGTGAAACTATTGTCGGAAATTGGATATTCATGACTATAGCACAAAAATAATGGGAAAACTATTAAAAACTGTTCAGAATTGAAAAACCTACATAAATTAGATATATTAGATAAGTATATTATAGGAGGATGTCCCATGACCAAACCAACATTTTATATCACTACGCCAATTTATTATCCGAGCGGAAAACTCCATATCGGTAACGCATATACTACAATTGCATGTGATGTAATGGCACGTTATAAACGCCTTAGAGGCTTTGACGTATACTACCTGACAGGTACTGACGAACACGGTCAGAAGATAGAACAGAAAGCTGACGACATGGGGATTTCACCTCAGGCCTACGTCGATGACATGGCTCAGAATATGAAAGATTTATGGAAGTCTTTAGATATTACGTACGATCAGTTTATCCGCACGACAAGCGATAAACATAAAGCTGCTGTACAGTATATTTTTGAACGTCTGCTTGAGCAGGGTGATATTTACCTGGGTGAATACGAAGGATGGTACTCGGTTCAGGATGAGGAATTCTTTACTGAAACACAGCTCGACGAAGTGTACCGCGATGAAGACGGTAAAATGATCGGCGGAAGAGCACCGAGCGGACACGACGTTGAACTTGTGAAAGAAGAAAGCTATTTCTTCAGAATGAGCAAGTACGCAGACCGTCTAGTGAAGTATTATGAAGATAACCCTGATTTCATTCAGCCGGAAGCACGTAAAAATGAAATGCTGAACAACTTTATTAAACCGGGACTTGAAGACCTCGCTGTATCGAGAACGACATTTAAATGGGGTGTACCGGTTCAGTCGGACCCTAAACACGTTGTTTACGTATGGATTGATGCATTGGCAAACTATATTACTGCACTCGGCTACTCGACAGATGAAGACGAGCTGTTTAAAAAATACTGGCCTGCGGATGTACACATGATTGGTAAGGAAATCGTAAGATTCCATGCAATTTACTGGCCGATTATGCTGATGGCGCTTGACCTGCCGCTGCCGAAGAAATTACTCGGACACGGCTGGCTCCTAATGAAGGACGGCAAGATGTCGAAATCCAAAGGGAACGTTATTTACCCTGATCAGATTGTTGAACGCTACGGTCTTGACTCACTCCGCTATTACTTAATGCGCGAAGTGCCTTTCGGTTCTGACGGCGTATTTACACCTGAGTCATTTATCGAGCGTACGAACTTTGATCTGGCAAACGATCTCGGGAACCTGGTTAACCGTACGATTTCAATGATTAACAAATACTTCGACGGACATGTGCCGGCGTACACAGGCGCACATACCGATTTCGATAAAAGTCTTGAAACTGCTGTGAAAGACAGCGTATCAGAATATGAAACTGCAATGGAAAAAATGCAGTTCAGCCATGCTTTAAGAGCAGTCTGGACGATTATCGGACGCTCAAACAAGTACATCGATGAAACTGCACCATGGGTGCTGGCAAAAGATGATGAAAACAAAGAAGCACTGGAGAACGTAATGGTTCACTTAGCTGAAAATATCCGTATCGCAGCGGTGCTGTTAAGCCCGTACTTGCCGCACGGACCGAAAGAAATCTTTAAGCAGCTGAATATTACTGATGAAAACCAGCAGACTTATGAATCAGTATTAAACTACGGTGCTGTAAAACCTGCCGGACAGCTGACTAAACCGACACCAATTTATCCAAGACTGGATGTTGAAGAAGAAGTGTCGCACATTAAAGAACAGATGCGTCCGTCAGCAGCTGAAGAGGAAACAGAAGAAGCGGCTGAAAAAATTACAATTGATGACTTTAGCAAAGTAGAAATTAAAGTTGCGACTGTCATTGCAGCTGAAGCTGTGAAAAAAGCGAAAAAACTGCTGAAAATCCAAGTGGATTTAGGCAATGAAGAACGTCAGATTGTCTCAGGTATTCATGAGCAGTATGAACCGGGAGATATTATCGGCAAGAAAGTACTTGTCGTAACAAATCTGAAGCCTGTAAACCTGCGCGGTGAAAAATCAGAAGGAATGATTTTAACAGCAGAAAAAGGCAGCCGTTTAACGTTAATCGATGTGCCTGACGGCATTGAAAACGGCAGTATTGTAAAATAAATCAAGGAGTGATTATGTGTTAATCGATACACACGTACATCTGAATGCACATCAGTACGACGAAGATCTTGAAGAAGTCATCGCACGTGCGCGTGAGAACGGTCTCGAGAAAATGGTCGTTATCGGCTGTGACCGCCCGTCGATTGAACGCACGATGGAACTCATTGAAGAATACGATGATATTTACGGTGTTATCGGCTGGCATCCGGTAGATGCAATCGACTGTACCGACGAAGATCTCAAGTGGATTGAAGAATTATCCGCTCACGAGAAAATTGTCGGCATCGGCGAAACCGGCCTGGATTACCACTGGGATAAATCACCGAAAGATGTGCAGAAGGCATTATTCAGGCGTCAGCTGGCACTTGCTAAACGTGTCGGTTTGCCGATCATTATTCATAACCGTGAGTCGACGGATGATTGTGTGGATATTCTGAAAGAAGAAAATGCACATGAAATTGGCGGGATTATGCATGCTTTCAGTGCAGATGAGAAAACTGCTGACGAAATAATTGCTATGAACTTCTATGTGTCTCTCGGCGGCCCCGTGACATTTAAAAATGCACAGCTGCCAAAGGATATTGCTGTTCATGTACCGCTCGACCGCTTACTGGTTGAAACAGATGCACCGTATTTAACACCGCATCCATTCCGCGGTAAACGGAATGAACCTGCTCATGTGAAACTTGTTGCTGAGAAAATCGCGGAGCTCCGCGGCATGAGTTATGAAGAACTTGCCGGTGCAACGACAGAGAACGCAAAAAGATTATATAACATCTAAAATGAAAGTGTTTCACTTTGACTTTGGTTGAGGTGAAGCACTTTTTTGTCGTCTCTGAAGATAAGAAATATAAAAATATGGTATGATACTAAACGAGGTATATGAGGTGAAGATGTATGGAAAAACCTGTGATTAAAGAAATTATTGTCGTTGAAGGCAGGGATGACACGCGCAGATTAAAAGAAGCGGTTGTCTGTGAAACGATTGAAACGAACGGATCCGCAATTAATGAACGGACGCTGGAAGAAATTGAAGTCGCCTTAAATACACGCGGCGCAATTATTTTTACAGACCCTGATTTTCCCGGGCATAAAATAAGAAATACGATTATTGAACGATTCCCTAATATTAAAGAGGCATTTTTACCAAAACATAAAGCGCTCGGACACAACAGTGTCGGGGTAGAGCATGCGCGTCTTGACGATATCAGAGCAGCACTTGAAAACTGCCAGACGAGCCAGCAGATCGAAGAAGAACTGATTACAATTCAGGATATGCAGTATTTGCGTTTATCCGGTAATGCCGCTGCCAAAGAGCGCCGTGAGTATTTAACGGAACAGCTGAATATCGGTTATGCAAATGCCACACAGCTGCGTAAAAAGCTGAACCGCTACAGCATCTCACCTGAAAAAGTTGCAGAAATATTAAATGAGCTGGAAGTGAATAACTGATGAAACATATCTCCACCGTAGGACGGACTAAAGAAATACTCGATAAACACCATTTTAAGTTTAAGAAAAGTCTCGGACAGAATTTTTTAATCGATTCAAATGTCATTAAAGAGGTTATCCATAAGGCGGATATAAATGAAAATACAGGCGTTATCGAAGTTGGACCGGGAATTGGTTCACTGACGGAGCACCTCGCAATCAATGCCAAAAGAGTATTGGCTTTTGAAATTGACCAGCGTCTGATTCCGGTACTCGATGATACGTTAAGTGCCTACGACAACGTCACAGTAATCAATGAAGATATACTGGAAGCGGATGTCCCGGCGCGTATAAAAGAATATTTAAGTGACTGCGATGATATCGTTGTTGTAGCGAATCTGCCGTATTACATTACGACACCGATACTGATGAATTTTCTGACTGCACATTTGCCGATCTCACGTTATTACGTAATGATGCAGAAAGAAGTCGGAGAACGAATCAGTGCATCACCGAACTCTAAAGCATACGGCTCTTTATCGATTGCGATTGATTATTATACAGAAGCTAAAACGGTGCAGAATGTGCCGAGAACAGTATTCATGCCGCCGCCGAACGTTGATTCTATTATCGTTGAGCTGAAGACACGTCCTGAAAGAAAAATTGAAGTGGATGATGAAGACACTTTCTTCAAATTAACGAGAGGTGCATTTATCCACCGCCGTAAAACAATTTTAAATAATTATCAGACGCTGTTTGCCGACGGGAAACAGAGAAAAGATGAAATCAGGGCGCTATTTGAAGAAGCTGGCATTGAGTCTGTCCGCCGTGGTGAAAGTTTATCGCTTGAGGATTATAAAGAAATTTACGATGCTTTCAAGAAAAGTGACTTGGATTTCGCCTGAAAATATTCAGAAATTGGCTAATTTTTGACAGAATTATGTAAACTTGCTATAATGGACTTAGTGAGGTGGGGTATAATGCCAAAAACATTAATCGACATCAAAAAGATTCTTGATTGTCAGTTAGGAAATCCATGTGTACTTCGTGCAAACGGAGGCCGCAAGAAGTTGATTGAAAGAAAAGGTATTTTAAGAGAAACATATCCATCGATTTTCGTAGTCGAATTAGATCAAGACGAGCATAATTTTGAGCGTGTATCTTATACATACACAGATGTACTGACATCAAATGTAGAGGTAACTTTCTATAACGACGATTTTACAGAAGAATTTTTAATCCAATAACATATTTAAAAAACCATCCTTTCGGATGGTTTTTTTGTTTTATGAGCGGATGTTGAGCATGCCTGTTTAAAAATATATATTATTAAAACTATATAATAGATGGAGTGTGACTTATGAAAAACAATAACCCTCATATCATGCCTGAAATTGATAAAAGCAAAGGACTTGAATTTGGTTTGTATACGCTCGGGGATCATTTACCGAATCCGCATACAGGAGAAAGAATTCCTGCAAGCCAGCGTATAAAAGAGATTATTGAAATGGCCGAATATGCAGAACAGGCCGGAATTGATACGTTCCAGGTTGGCGAATCCCATCAGGATTATTTTGCCTCCCAGGCTCATATGATTATTTTATCAGCAATAGCGCAGGCAACTAAGAAGATAAAAATCGCTTCCGGTTCAACGATTATCAGTACGTCAGATCCGGTGCGTGTATTTGAAGACGCATCTACGATTGACTTAATCTCGGGCGGACGTATGGAAGTTATCGCAGGGCGTGCTTCACGAGTCGGATTGTATGAACTGCTCGGCTACAATCTGAATGATTATGAAGCTTTGTTCGAAGAAAAATTTGAGCTTTTATTAAATATTAATGAAAATGAATATGTAAACTGGAGCGGGGAATTTCGTGAGCCGTTAAATAATGCGCATGTTATTCCGCGTCCTGAAAATGATGAGAACGGTCTGCCAATATGGCGTGCAGTTGGTGGTTCAATGGCTTCTGCCCATAAAGCAGGACTTGCCGGCGTTCCGATGTACCAGGCACATTTAGGCGGACCGGCTGATGCCTTTAAGAGCCGTATTGATTTATATCGTCAGACAGCAGCAGAGGCGGGCTACGATGCAGAAGCATTACCTGTAGCAACAGCAGGCTTCTTCTTTACACATGAAGACACATTGGAAGCATACAGAAAATACTACCCGCACATTAATGAAGGTATGAAAAAATCAAACGGGCAGGGTTTCCCGAAACAGGGCTTCGCACAGGGACAGGATTACCGCAGTGTAATTAACGTCGGCGATCCGGAACTCATTATTGAAAAAATACTTTATCAGCATGAACTGTTTAATCATGATCGCTATATTGCACAGCTTGATTTCGGCGGCGTGACATTAGACGACATTAAAAGTAACATAGACATTATTGGGGAAAAAATATTGCCTGCGATTAAAAAATATACAAAACCACAGGAGGAGCAATAATGAAAACAGTCATCATCAGCGGTTCAGTTGTCGGGAGCAAAACGCGCAAAGCGACGACTGCACTGAAAGAGAAAATTGAACTATTAAATGAACATGAAATCGAATATATCGATTTAAAAGAATATGATATGCCTTTCAGCGATGGCAGAAACTATTTGGATTACGGCGGGAGCACAACGGAAGCTCTGACTAAAATAATGGAGGCGGATGTTGTATATATCGGTACGCCGATATTCCAGGCTTCGATTCCAGGCCCGTTAAAAAACTTATTTGATTTACTGCCGCCGGACGCTTTTCTGAATAAGACAGTCAGTATGATTGTCACTGCTGGTTCACTCAGACATTATCTCGTTCCGGAACAGCAATTGAAACCGATACTTTCATATATGAAAGCAAATATCGTGCCGGGCTATGTATATATTCTGGATCAGGACTTTGGAACAGAGGGTATTGAGAATGATGATATTATGCTTAGACTGAATGCGCTGGTTGATAATACATTTAATAATGCAGAAGCACATAAAACAGTACTTGAAAAATTTGATGAATCATTTGGATTTTAACGAAAAAAGCGTTCAGGATATTATCCTGAACGCTTTTTAAATCTATATAATTATCTAATTGTTTTAAGTCCGTTAGACCAGTTAACTGTAGTAGTGATTACAGCTTCGATAGTTGCGTTGTGCAGCTCAGCAGGTGCGAATTTAGACATTTCTTCAAAGTCAGTGAACAGGCTGAATGCACCGAAAGGTCCAACAGTTGCCACGTTGAAGTTAGAAAGAATCTGGCGCAGTGAAAGTGTTGCTGCAACACCTAGAGTTGAACCGTAACCAACGATACCAGCTGCTTTGTTACCGAACTCAGGGCCGATATAGTCTAATTGGTTTTTAAGTGATGGTGAGATTGCTTTGTTGTACTCTGGAGTAACAAAGATATAACCGTCAAGTGAATCAATTTTAGCTGACCAGTTGTTAATTACATCTGTTGAATATTGTTTGTTAGCCATTGCCGGCGGTAAATCTTCATTGAATAAAGGTACTTCGTAATCTTTAAGGTCAACGATTTCGAATTCCGCACCTGTATCTAATTTTTCAGCAAAGTCTTTAAGCCACTCTGCAACTTGCATGTTAACACGTGAATTACGTGTACTTCCTGTAACGATACCAATTTTAGTCATTTTATAATTCCTCCGTAGTGTGTTTGAAATATTAAGTTACATTTTGTAACTAGTTATTAATATACAGTAATTAGATTTAGAAATAAAGGCTTTTGCTCAATGTTTTTGGATAAATTGTCATGATTACGTTTACATGGTAAATTTAAATAGATTTCATACATTAGGAGCAAAGAATATGGATATAGAAATTCAAAAAATAACCGGTCGTTCATCTGATCAAAAACTGAAAATAACCGATGGCGAAAGTCTCGCTGTACAAATACCATATGAACTCCTCGAGTCATTTTCCGGTTCATTGTATAATGCGGGCGTCCATGTGTTTTCCGGTGAGCCGCTGTATTATAAAAGACTGAATTTAAAAGTCCATATTGAATATTTAAGAAAATGGTATAACAGCCCGCTAAAAACAGCAGATTTAATTCAGCAGTTTAATATTTCCGACAGCACATCAAGACTGTCTCAGATGAACAGAACGGAAATTCAAAAATTGGATTACATCCATGCACTGCTCAGTAATAATAAAGATATTGTGTTTATCGATCCATTTTTAAATACAGTTAATGATAACATTCATTTGTTTCATAAAATGAAAAAACAGCTCATGAACCAGGGGAAATCCCTGCTTGTTGCAGCATCAAGACTGGAAGATGCATTTATCGCACAGCCTGATGTTATGAAATTAAATGAACAGGGTCTTCATATAGTGGAAACGACGGATAATACCGATGACGAGTCGGATTCCAATGTGAGTAAAATTAAAGTGAAAGCACACGATAAAACAATATTCGTTACAATTGAAGATATCGAATATCTTGAGAGCCAGGACGGCAAAGTGTATCTTAACCTTGGAACGGAGAAGTTTGTGATGGAATCGACGCTGCAAAGCGCCGAGGAGCAGCTGGCTCAGCACGGATTTTACCGCTGTCACCGTTCATATGTAGTGAATCTGCATAAAGTAAAAGAGATTATCACGTGGTCAAAAAATACTTACTCAGTAATTATCGACAACCCGGAAAAATCAAAGATCCCGCTGTCACGTGCAAAATTTAATGAAATTCAGGAGAAACTGGTAAAACTATAAAATACAAAGGTGACTATATGAATATACATAAAATACGGGCGACGATTTACAGAGATCTGAGGGAATTTTTTACTAACTATGCGGTACTGACGCTGCTTATTATGCCGCCTGCCATGGCTGCTTTATATGGAATGACCGCAAGGAGTGCAGGAGAAGAGATGCCTGTCATTATGATTTTTGTTGTTCTCGGGACTACGCTGTCAGCAGTAACGACAAATATTCCGCTGATGCTGTATGCGGAAGAAAATGAGCACGGGACATTAAAACTTGTGACCCATACGAAAAGTGACCTTGTGAACGGTCTTATCGGCAGAAGTATACTGACGCTGCTTATCACCGCAGCAGTGACTGCGGTATCCCTCATTATTATAGATGGTGTGTATGTCAT
>CANRKV010000020.1 GCA_947631305.1 uncultured Jeotgalicoccus sp. | reverse complement strand
TTTGTCAGAGCAGTGGGCGGCTCAACAGATATTGTAAATAAAGAAATGTATACATTTCAGGATAAAGGCGACCGCAGTTTAACACTGCGTCCGGAAGGTACTGCACCAGTAGCACGCAGCTACATTGAAAACAAAATGCAGCACAATGTTGAACAGCCGGTTAAATTATTCTATGTAGCACCGATGTTCCGCTATGAACGTAAACAAAAAGGACGCTACCGCCAGTTTGTTCAGTTCGGCGTTGAGGCAATCGGTGTTGAAGATCCATTAATCGATGTGGAAATTCTAAGCATGCTGATGCATATTTACCAGTCATTCGGACTTAAGAATCTGAAGCTTGTTATTAACTCTATCGGAGATATTGACAGCAGAACACAATATAACAAAGCACTTGTTGAGCACTTCTCACCGCGCATCGATGAATTCTGTCACGACTGTCAGACGCGCATTGATTCAAATCCGATGCGTATTCTCGACTGTAAAAAAGATCATGAGCACGAGCTTGTTAAATCAGCACCGCGTATTTACGATTATTTAAACGATGAGTCAAAAGCGTACTTTGAAACGGTTAAAGCAAAACTTGACGAGCTTGATATTAAATACGAAGTGGATTACAACCTCGTACGCGGACTCGATTATTATACGCACACTGCGTTTGAGCTGATGAGCGATGCTGAAGGCTTCGGTGCCATTACAACATTATGCGGCGGGGGACGCTACAACGGCCTCTTAGAGATGATGGACGGCCCTGATAAGACTGGCATCGGCTTTGCTTTAAGCATTGAGCGTCTGCTTCTTGCTCTTGAAGCAGAAGACATCGATATTCCGGAAAATAAAGGCATTGATATTTATGTCTGCACAATGACTGATGAAGCACGTGATACTGCAGGTACACTGCTTCACAAACTGCGCAGCAGAGGCGTCAGTGCGGATATGGATTATGAAAACCGCAAGCTGAAAGCGCAGATGAAAGATGCTGACAGAAAAAAAGCACGCTATACTATCGTGCTCGGTGAAGATGAGTTACAGAGCAGTCAGGCCGAACTGAAAGAAATGGCGACAGGCGAAACGAAAAAATTATCATTTGAAGAAATAATTAATACACTGGAGGAATTGTAGATGACACGTATATATTCTAATGAAGTAACACTCGATAAAGACGAAGAAACAGTTCATCTGCAGGGCTGGGTACAAAAAAGACGTGACCTTGGCGGACTGATTTTTATCGATTTAAGAGATAAAAATGGATTAATTCAAGTTGTCTTTAACCCTGACGTATCTAAAGAAGCGTTAACGATTGCCGATAAAATCCGTACGGAATTTGTAGTGGATATTAAAGGTACTGTTAAAAAACGTGACGCAAAACAGGTGAACAAAAATATTGAATCCGGTGAAATAGAAGTTTATGCTGAAGAAATTGAAATTCTGGCAAAATCCAAAACACCGCCTTTCCAAGTAAGCGATGACAATATTAATGAAGATACGCGTCTGAAATACCGCTATATTGATTTGCGCCGTCCAAAACTTCAGGGGATTCTAAAAACACGTTCTAAAATTAATAAAGCAGTCAGAGACTTTTTAGCTCAGGAAGATTTCATGGATATTGAAACACCTGTACTGTCCAAGTCGACACCTGAAGGCGCGCGTGACTATTTAGTACCGTCACGTGTTCACCCGGGCGAATTTTACGCATTGCCGCAGTCTCCGCAAATTTACAAACAGCTGTTAATGCTGTCGGGTATGGAACGCTACTATCAGATTGTTAAATGTTTCCGCGATGAGGATCTTCGTGCTGACAGACAGCCTGAGTTCACACAGATCGACATTGAGAAATCATTTACCGATCAGGAAGATATTATCGAAATGAACGAACGTCTGATTCAGTACGTGATGAAGACTGTTAAAGGCCTCGACATTCCTGCACCGTTCCCGCGTCTTACGTATGATGATGCAATGGCACGCTACGGCGTTGATAAGCCGGATACGCGCTTTGGATTAGAGCTTCAGGATTTAAGCGGATTCAGCAGCACTGTTGACTTTAAAGTATTTAAAGCAGCTGTTGAATCAGGCGGTTCTGTTAAAGCGATCGTTGTAGAAGGTGCTGCACCTGATTATTCACGTAAAGACATCGACAAGCTTGAAGCATTCGTGAAAAACTACGGAGCAAAAGGGCTTGCATGGCTGAAAGTGAATGAAGAAGGATTACAGGGACCAATTGCTAAATTCTTCGATGATGAGAAGAAACAGGAGCTGTCTGAAACACTTTCTCTGAAAACTGATGATCTTGTATTATTCGTTGCAGACAAAGACTCTGTCGTACATGCGGCACTCGGTAACCTGCGTAATAAACTTGGTAAAGACCTTGGTTTAACGGACAAAGAACAATTTAACTTTGTCTGGGTTACTGACTGGCCTTTATTCGAATACGATGAAGATCTCGGACGCTATTTTGCAGCGCACCATCCGTTCACTTCACCGAAGAAAGAAGATATCGATAAGCTTGAAACTGCACCGCATGAAGTAAAAGCGAATGCATATGATATTGTGCTGAACGGTTATGAACTTGGTGGCGGTTCTATCCGCATCAGTGATGCTGAACTGCAGGAGAGAATGTTCAGAGCACTCGGCTTCAGCGATGAAGAACGAGACAGCCAGTTTGGTTTCCTGATCGAGGCATTCCAGTACGGCGCACCGCCGCACGGGGGAATTGCATACGGTCTTGACCGTTTTGTAATGCTCTTAACAGGATCGGATAATATCCGTGACGTAATCGCATTCCCTAAAACACAAAATGCGAGCGATCTGATGATGAATGCACCGTCGGACGTATCGAAAGCACAATTAAAAGAACTTCATATAGACGTGGAAGTTGAAAAAGAGTAAGAGAATTGGGTAAACTAAGATTGTAAGATCTTAGTTTATCTTTTTTATTTTGAAGGAGGCGCATATGCAGTCATTTCTTGATCCCAATGCACAGACGGTACAGATAGGGGATTTCAACCATGTGATTTATCTCGCAGGTATATCAATTATTTTATTTTTACTGTTTAAGTTCAGGAATCAGATTAAAGAAAATCCCGTGCGTGTAATGCTCGGTATACTGATTTTTGCTGTAGTTCAGCGAATCGTAAGTGTCAGTTATTACGTCATAGTCGGTGAATTTACAGTAACAGATTCACTGCCTCTGCATATTTGCAGAGTAGTGTGCTATTTAATCATTATTCAATTTTTCGTTAAAAAGAAATGGCTCGATCAGATAATTTTTTATTTTGGATTATTTGCATATGCATCTTTCGTATACCCTGTCGGTATTTCGCCGGCACTGCACATGCTGGGTATGTCGTTCTTTATGCTCCACAGTTTAATAATTGTCTATCCGATTATCCGGTATTTCACAAACGGATTTGTGCCGTCACTTAGAGGTGCATTCCAGTCAGCAATATTGTTTGCTGTTTACTTAACAGGTATGCAGCTATTGAATAATGCTATCGGCAGTAACTATTTCTATACTGAAGACAGACCATTTATGCATGACTTAAGCGATCCGGTATACTTCTTTCTGAATATGTTCGGGATAGGACTCGGATTTGTGATTGTGGCTCTGCTTATTGGTTTAGTTATTAATTTATTTAACAGCAGGAAAGAAAAACCTGAAGACAAAAAAGAAGAAAAAACACTGGTGTAGGTCAGTGTTTTTTATTTGAAATTTATCCGAGTTGTCTTCTGGAATGTCTTCTGAAAACTTCATTGCCGGTGACTCTTCAGGTTCAATTACTTTAGTCCGGTAATCAGTTTTAAAAATATCAGAACGTGATAATGATTGCGATAAAAAAATCCTGACCAGCTTATTAGCCAGATCTAAGAAAGCGTTAATAGAATTACGTTTAAGAAGGGTGAGTATATTTACCATCCGGGCGCTGAATTTCTTTGGGGAAAACGTTCAGGAAGTTACACATGTTAAGTCATTTAATAAATTGTGAAAACTGTCATATAGACGTCTGTCAGGTTTTTTAAAGCGCTTTCATGCTTTTTAGTTTACATCTGAAAAATATATGGTATTATAAGATTAATAGAAATTCCTGAAGAGTACGTGATGTGTTGACTTATATTTTGACCTAACACTTTTTTTATCGGGAGCTTAATAGGTTTTCCTTCAAAAAACAAGCCTATGAACGTAATAGGACGTTTGGAGTCGGAAACAGGGCACCCACCTGCAAATAGCAGGCCAAAATAATCAACTATAACACACGGCTTACATTGGGTATTTCGGTAGTCATCAAGTTTACTTGGTGGCTATTTTTTATGGAGTTTTTGAGGTGTTTTCTGGGTAGTGAATAATTTTACTTGAGTTATATTTAGAGAGCACGCCACCGTGGGATTTCGATGGCTCGCTCTTGATGTTTCTGTGCCACCGTGAGATTTCGATGGCACGCGCTTGATGTTTCTGTGCCACCGTGAGATTTCGATGGCACGCGCTTGATGTTTCTGTGCCACCGTGAAGTTCATTGACCGGGGAGAGCATTTACTAAGCCAAAGAGCAAGGTTCATTGGCCGAGTAAAGAGTTTACTCAGTCAAAGAGAGATGATTCTCTCTAGAATAAGAGTTAAATACATAAAAAAACCGCCAAAAATTGGCGGGTTCTATATAAATTCTATTTCTTTCTGCCGTAATCCGAGTCTTTGTTCATTTTCTTTAAGTTATGATAAGTCTCGTTCAATGATGCTTCATATTTACTGCTGCCGTCGTCTTTATAGTAGCGCTGGTTAATCAGCGTGTCCGGGAGGTACTGCTGGGCGACGACATGGTTCGGATGATTGTGCGGGAATTTATATCCTACTGCATTGCCAAGCTCTTTAGCGCCTTTATAGTGGCCGTCACGCAGATGTCTCGGCACCGCACCGCCGCGTCCTTTTCTAACGTCTGATAGTGCATTATCTATACTTGAGATGGCTGTATTCGATTTCGGTGACAGTGCGAGTTCAATGACTGCCTGCGATAAAGGGATTCTCGCTTCCGGAAAGCCGAGGCGTTCTGCGCTGATAATCGCATCTAATGTACGTGATGCAATGTTAGGATTCGCGAGTGAGATGTCTTCATAACTGATAACAAGGAGGCGTCTTGCTATCGTCACGAGATCTCCTGCTTCAATAAGCCGTGCGAGATAATGAAGAGATGCATCGACATCGCTGCCCCGGATTGATTTTTGCAGTCCGCTCATCACATCGTAGTGCATGTCGCCGTCTTTATCGTGTAAAAATGCGGCTTTCTGCATGCAGTCGAGTGCGTCCTGCAGTGTTATTTTAATTACTTCATCATCATTCTTTTCAGTACTTAAGGCAGCGAGTTCGAGTGCGTTTAATGCACTCCGGACGTCCCCGTGAGCTGATGTGACAAAGTGTTCAACAGCGTCGTCTTCTATTTCGATATTGTATTCACCAAGCCCGCGGTCTTTATCGTTTAAAGCGCGGTGAATGGCAGTTTTTATATCTTCAATTTCGAGCGGTTCCAGTTCGAAGATTTGAGTTCTCGAACGGATGGCAGGGTTGATGGCATGAAACGGATTGGATGTTGTGGCTCCGATTAAAATAATCGTTCCTTTTTCAAGGTGGGGGAGCAGAAAATCCTGTTTCGCTTTGTCGAGACGGTGTATTTCATCGAGCAGCAGAATAACACTGCCGCTCATTTTGCCTTCTTCTGCGACAATTTGCATATCTTTCTTCGTATCCGTTACGGCGTTCAGCGTACGGAATTTATATTTAGTTGAACCTGCAATCGCACTGGCGATACTGGTTTTACCAATGCCGGGCGGGCCGTACAGTATCATTGAAGAAAGTCTTTTCGCATCGACCATTCTTCTGATAATGCCGCCTTTGCCGACAAGATGCTGCTGGCCAAGTACTTCATCAATCGACTCAGGCCGCATACGGTAACTTAATGGTTGTTTATTCATAGTATTTCACCTTATTTTAAAAGATATGTTATATTTGATTATAATATAAAAAGTACATGAACTAAAATTATTGAGGTGTAACAATGAAAATATCCACTCGAGGAAGATATGGTTTATATTTTATGCTGACGCTTGCGAAAGATTACGGCGTTAAAAAACGCAGTGTAAAATCAGTCGCAACAGAGCGCGACATCAGTGATCTCTATTTAGAGCAGATCGTTGCGAACTTAAAGAAAGACGGTCTGGTTAAAAGTACGAGAGGTGCTTACGGCGGCTATGAGCTGAATTTTGCTCCCGATGAAATTACAGTCGGCCAGGTATTCAGCGCAGTTGAAGAAAATATTATGATTGTCGATGCTGATAATCATGAAACTAAAAATGAGAGTTTCCTCTGGAAACGCATCAGAGATGCAGTGAACGATGTGCTGGATCATACGACGCTGCACGACATCGTCGACAATGATACAGACGACTTCGACGGCTATATGTTTTATATTTAATAATGCTAATAAAAATCGCACCTGATTCCTAAGGAATCAGGTGCGATTTTTAATTTAAAACCGTCCGGATTTAACGATTGACCATAACAGCCAGGCGAACATGCCCATCGCAAATATCGCGGCAATTTCAATAATTGGAATTCTGAATATAATACTGCCTTCGCCGAGTATTGCCGAGCCGACAATTAAGCCGACCATAATAATACTGAAGGCGAGGAGCACGATACTGAACGACAGTCTGTTGATGACTCTGTCGAGATGTTTTGAAAACTGGGAACGGCCTTTAACATCGATTTCTATCGGCAGGTTCTGGTTTTTCAGTCCTTTGGAGAACGTATGAACATTTTCAGTAACTTCTCTCAGCTCGTTGGCGAGCTGCTGTACTTCATCGATTTGAAAGTTTATCAGATTTTTCGGATTGTAGCGCTCCAGCATAAGAGCTTTGCCGAATGGTTCGGCAACATCCATAATACTGAAATCGGGATCCAGCTGACTGACAACACTTTCAAGTGTTAAAAGTGTTTTCGCAAGTATTGTAAAGTCCTGCGGCAGTTTAATTTTATACTTATTGGAAATGCCGAATAAGTCATTCACTGCATCGCTGAAATTGAGTTTTGCCAGCGGTACATCGTAATATTTGTCGCGCATAATTTCTGCTTCGCGGTTTAAGTCACGCATGGATACGTCACCGGGGACCACACCCATTTTAACGATGGCTTTGACTACACCTGCGGAGTCTTTACGCATCAATGATATGAGCAGGGAGCCGAAGTTGTTTTTCAAATCACTGGTCAGTCTGCCAATCATACCGAAGTCTAAGAATACGAGCGTGCCGTCTTCTAAAACGCTGACGTTTCCTGGGTGCGGATCTCCGTGGAAATATCCTTCTTCAAAAATCTGCTGGAATATTGCTTTCGCCAGAGTATCTGCAAGTTCACTTCTGTTAATATTCATTTCATCAAGCTTGTCAAAGTGATTTACAGGAATACCTTTAATAAAGTCCATGACCATGACATTTTTTGTTGAATATTCCCAGTATATTTCAGGGATTTTTATATTACTGTCTTTTTTGTGAGTTTTCCCGATACGTTCAACATTGCGTGCTTCGATTGTATAGTCGAGCTCATTAATCAGCGCATCGGAAAACTCTTCAATCATGTCGGTCACCTGATAGTTGCGTGCCCATTCCAAATTAGATTCTGCAAGCACTGCCAGATGACGGAGTATTTCAAGGTCTGTTCGGACAGTTTTTTCGATGTTAGGACGCTGAACTTTTACAGCGACATCCTCACCGGTGTGCAGCATTGCACGGTGAACCTGTCCAATTGACGCTGAACCGACAGGTTCATCATCAAATATCATAAAGAGCTCATCAATTGGTGCTTCGAGCGATTCCTCAATTAACCTGCGTGCTTCAGCTGCCGGGAAAGGCGCCACGTGGCTTTGAAGCTTTTCCAGCTCTTTAATTAAGTCAGGCGGAAGCAGATCGGCTCTCGTTGATGCAATCTGGCCGAGTTTAATAAACGTCGTACCCATCTCCTCGATAAAGATGCGAATTCTTTCCGCATACGTCTTCTCGAGAACTTCATTATTCTGCTGGCGCATTAAAATACGCTTCGGCAGTGAAATTACACGGTCCAGGCCGATTTCTTCTATAAGGAAACCGAGTCCGCTTTTAGAAAACTGCATGGCAATTTCGCGGTATCGGTTAATATAATTTACCCGTGTCTGAAGACTCATAAGCCGGTCACTCCTAAAATTTAAATACTACTCTCCATTATAGATGTGCATGTATTTTAGTTAAAGGATAATCCCTTAGAAAAATTCCTTGAATAATGCTCTGATTGAAGGTTTGTGATGCTCAGTTTTAATAGCAAACATCATACTGTACTCCGTGGAGCCCTGATTCATCATACGAATATTCACTTTTTCTTCTGCAAGAGCAGTCGTAACGCGGCTGACGATACCAATCTGGCGTGCCATACCGAGTCCGACGATAAAGAGCAGACTCAAATCTTCTTCAACTTCAATCCATTCAGGTTCAAGCTGCAGATTAATTTCCTCAATGATTTTATCGAGTGAGTTATTACCTTCAAACTGATTCGAACGCATGATGATGGAAATATCATCGATACCTGAAGGCATATGTTCATAAGAAATATGATAATCTTCAAGAATCTGCAGAATACGGCGTGTAAAACCAATTTCCTTGTTCAGTAAATATTTGTGCAGCGAGATTGAAGTAAATCCTTCATCACAGCTGAAACCGATAACAGGAATATTTGGATCAAGCGTGCGTTCCGGGACAATTTTTGTTCCTTCGATATGAGGTTCGTTCGTATTACGGATCATTACAGGTATCTTTTCCTGATACAGGGGCTCAAGCGCCTCATCGTGAAAAATACCGAAGCCGGCATATGCCAGTTCACGCATTTCACGGTAAGTAATCTCTTCGATTTTATAAGGCTCATCAATAATACCCGGATGAGCTGCGTAAATGTGTGACTCGTCCGTATAGTTTTCGTAAATATCCGCACGGATGCCGCGGGCAATAATCGCACCGGTAATATCGGAGCCGCCGCGGGCGAATGTCACGATATTGCCGTTGTCTGCGATACCGTAAAAGCCGGGAATGACGAGAACGTCTTCGGGATAGTCTTTTAATTTATTAATATCATCGTATGAAGTCGGAATTAAACGGGCATTGGCCGGTGTATTTGTTACTTTAATGCCTGCTTCTTCCGGAGAAACGTACTTCGCGCTAATGCCGAGCGATTGTAAATACGTGCTGATCAGACGGGCATTGAAATCTTCACCGCGTGATTTCAGTGCATCGAGCAGCGCTTCGTTATCTTCAATTGTGTTTAAGTAATCCGATAAAATACGCTCAAAGTCATCGAGCAGTGACGGATCGATTGACAATTCTTCAATAATTGATTTATAGCGTTCTAAAATTTCATTTAAAGCGTCGTCAGTATCAATGCCTGCAATTTTATTCGCGTAGAGTGCGATGAGCATGTCGGTTACTTTGACATCAGCGTCGTGGCGTTTACCGGGCGCGCTGACAACAATCGTTTTAATAACTTTATCGTTTTGAACTATGGATGCGACTTTCTTTATTTGTGTTGCATTAGATAGGGAACTTCCACCAAATTTAGCTACTTTCATAATTAACACCTTTTTTTATATTAGTTTAGCTGATTATATTACATGAAAAGTTTAGAAAAGTGTAGAGTTTTCTGAATAATCACTTGAGTTTTTTTCCGAACCGCTCTAATATGAGTATTTATACTAATTAATATTGGAGGTCACTATGGATAAGAAAATTGCTTTACTCGGCATGGGCACCGTGGGCAGCGGTGTCGTTAATTTAATACGAGAAAACGAAGATTTGATACATTCATCGTCAGGGGTGAGCTTTACAATTACCCACGTTCTGGTTACGGATACGACGAAAACCAGAACGGCTGATGTATCAGGTATTCGGGTGACCGATGATATTACCGAAATTGAAAATGCAGATATTGATCTTGCTGTCGAAGTAATGGGTGGTATTGACAGCACGAAAGATATTATTAATAAATTTTTAGAAAAAGGCATTCCGGTAGTAACAGCGAACAAAGATATGCTTGCTGTTCATATAGATGAACTTGAAAAGTCGGCTGCACAGAATAATACGGCTTTATACTATGAAGCGGCAGTTGCCGGAGGTATACCGATTATTCATACGATGCAGCACAGTTTAAATGCCAACAGAATTTCAAAAGTAATGGGTATTTTAAACGGGACGACAAACTATATTTTATCGAAAATGGCATTTGACGGCTGGGAATACGATGATGCATTGAAAGATGCACAGGCAATCGGCTACGCTGAAGCGGATCCGACAGCTGACGTTGAAGGTATCGATGCAGCACGTAAAACGCTGCTTCTTGCACGTCTCGCATTCGATAAAAAATTCACGCTTGACCAGGTGAATTTAAACGGTATTTCCAATGTGGATATTAAAGACATCGAGCTTGCCAAAAGTGCAGGTTTAACATTAAAGCTGCTTGGTGTGGCGGAAGATTTACAGGGCAGATACAATCTTGCAGTTGAACCGATATTTGTTGAAACAACACATCAGCTGGCGAATGTGCATTATGAAAAGAATGCGGTATTCGTCAACGGCAACATGATCGGTGAAGCAATGTTCTACGGTCCAGGTGCAGGGAGTTATGAAACTGCATCAGCTGTAGTGAGTGACATGATTAACAGTGCTGTTATTAAAACGAAAGCGAAAAATGTGCCTGAGTCAGAAGGCATTCTTTCAGAAGAACTTCCAGACAGCGCATATTATTTAAGATTTAACGAATCTTTACATGATGTTCAATCATTCTTATCATCGCTTGATGTGCAGTTTGATATTATCGATACACAGGAAGTTACATTCAGAACAGTTAAAATGAGCGGTACAGCATTACAAAAAATTAAAGATGCATTTGCAATTGAAGCAGTGTATAAAATAAATGGAGCTGAATAATTATGACGTGGCAGGGTGTCTTAAAAGAATATAAAGAATATTTACCAGTAACAGAAAATACACCGGAACTGACTTTGTATGAAGGAAACACTCCATTAATTAAACTTGAAAAGATTTCTGAAAAACTCGGTATTGAACTGCATGCGAAGTTCGAAGGTTTAAACCCGACAGGGTCATTTAAAGACCGCGGCATGGTGCTTGCAGTTGCTAAAGCCAAGGAAAACGGCGCACATACAGTAATCTGTGCATCGACTGGTAATACTTCTGCTGCAGCTTCTGCCTATGCGGCACGCGCAGGATTAAATTCAATCGTTGTGCTGCCTGAAGGAAAAGTTGCTCTCGGTAAAGTGACGCAGGCGATGATGTCCGGGGCAAAAACAGTAACAATTGAAGGGAACTTCGATGATGCACTTAAAATTGTGCGTAAAATCTCAGAAGAAAACGAAGGAATTGAACTTGTTAACTCATTGAATCCATACCGTATTGAATGCCAGAAGACAGCTTCATTTGAAGTTGTTGATGCTTTAGGGAAAGCACCGGACTATTTATGTATTCCTGTCGGCAATGCTGCCAATATTGCGGCTTACTGGAAAGGATTTAAAGAATATAATGAAAAAAAAGGTTCATCGCTGCCGAAAATGTACGGCTTTGAAGCGGAAGGCTCAGCTGCAATCGTTAAAGATAAAATTATAGAAAACCCTGAAACTGTCGGGACAGCAATCCGTATCGGCAATCCTGCCAGCTGGGACAAAGCAGCAGCCGCACGCGATGAATCAGGCGGTAAAATTGATTCTGTAACTGATGAAGAAATTCTCTCGGCATATAAACTGGTCGCATCAACAGAAGGTGTCTTCTGTGAACCGGGTTCGGCTGCATCACTTGCAGGTGTGATTAAGTCAGTTGAAAACGGCAGTATTGAAAAAGGCTCAACGGTCGTTACTGTACTAACAGGAAACGGCTTGAAAGATCCGGACACAGCGATGGAAGTTGCACTGGATCAGCCGAAGAAATTGCCGCTTGATGAAGATATCATCGTTGAATATATCGAAAGTTTAGAACAGTAGGATGGCTGATTTATCGTTAAAAATACCGGCGTCGAGTGCAAACCTCGGGCTCGGATTTGACTCAATCGGTGTCGCTGTTAATAAATTTCTGTATATCGAAGCAAATATATCAAACGAATTTAAAGTAACATTTAAAGACTTTGCATTATCCGTACTGCCGTCTGACGAGACAAATTTAGTCTTTACGACTGCACGTGATATTGCAGAAAAATACGGCAGGGAACTGCCGGCGCTGCATATTGAAATGCAGAGTGAGATTCCTTTATCACATGGACTCGGATCATCATCCAGCGCGATTGTAGCGGGAATTGAAATCGCCGATCACTTTTTAGAACTTAACTTATCCGATTACGATAAAGTGCTCCTCGGCTGTGAAATCGAAGGTCATCCGGATAACATCGGCCCGTGTATTACAGGCGGTGCATTCGTCGGCTATTACCAGCAGGGTGAGTTGTTTTACTATCATTTAAATCTCGATAATCTTGGCTTAATTGTCAGTGTGCCTGAATATGAAATTAATACGGAAGAAGCGAGAGATGTACTGCCGAATGCTTATACGAGAAGTGAAGCAGTCGCACAAAATGCGCTTGCGAACGTCATGATTCTGGCACTGCATAATAAGGATTACAAACTGATGGGCGAGTTGATGATGAAAGACAGCTTCCATGAGCCGTACCGCCAGCCGTTGATTAAAGAATTTGATGATATTAAAGAACAGGCACTTAGTGCAGGTGCCCTCGCTACAGTAATCAGCGGGGCAGGACCGACAGTGCTGACGCTGGCTGAAGAAGATACGCTTAATGCTGTGCTTAAGAATCTGCAGTCTGTTCAAGACGTTCACCATGAAATTGTCAGTGTGTATACGAAGGTTTGAGTTTAGCAAACAGTTAAAAGGGAAAACTGGTATTAGTAAACTACATTAAAAAAGGACTGATACCATGGCTTGGAATATGCAGGACTACCCCGATTCACTGAAGAACTTTGATGCATTACAGCGCAAAAAGATTATCGATATTGCGAACGCACTGTTAGACAGCGGCTACAGTGAAGACCGCGCAATTCCGATTGCAACGTCTGAAGGCAAAGACTGGTACGAAAACGCATCAGAAAAAGAACTGAAAGAATTTGACGAAGAACCTAATCCGTCGAAAAACGATACACACGATACCGATAGTGCCAATCCGGATCTTCTGGATGAAGACGTTGTTGTATCATACGATGATGAAGCTGAACAATGGACTGTGAAATCAGTTAAAGCAGAACGTGCAGCCGGAACTTATAAATATAAGACCGAAGCAAAAGAACGCGCGGAGGAAATTGCTGCTAACAAGGAATCAAATGTCGTGACGTACACAAAAGACGGTAAAAAAGAATAAATCTATATGTGGAAGGGCTGATTATCAGCCCTTTTTTGTATGGAATATTTGCTGGAACTGGTCTTAAGTGTCGTCGTCATCCCCAACGACAACGCGCAGCAGACTTTAAGTGTCGTCGTCACCCCCAACGACAACACGCAGCAGACTTTAAGTGTCGTCGTCATCCGCAACGACAACACGCAACAGACTTTAAGTGTCGTCGTCATCCGCAACGACAACAAAAACAGCAAAACCGCCATCATAAGGCGGTCCTGCTGTTTAAATTCTTCTATTCAATTTCTGCGTTGTATTCTTTCACTGCTTCTTCAAAGATATCATATGATTTCAATAATTGATCCATATCGTAAATATATGCTGCTGCGATGATTTCATCCACATCGAATTCTTTCTGGAAGTCTTTCAGCTGCTGTACTGCATCTTCTTTCGTACCGAGGAATTGAAGCGGGAACTGGCTGTTGATTGCGTGTTCTTCACGCGGTGACCAGAGTCCGTCCATAGAATCTACAGGCGGCTGCAGCATCTTGCGCGAGCTTCTGAACATGCCGAGGATGTTCTGATAGTGTGTTGTTGCCAGATAATCAGCCTGTGCTTTCGTATCTGCCAGAATCACGTTATTAGAAACCATTTTATAAGGTTCTGCAAGCTGCTCGCTCGGTTTAAAGTTGTTTTCATAAATCGTAAAGGCATCTTTCATCTGTGCCGGCGCAAAGTGTGCGGCGAATGCATACGGCAGTCCAAGACTCGCTGCGATATGTGCTGAGTCTGTCGATGAACCGAGCACGTATATTGGAATATTTGTATTGTTCCCGGGATAGGCAACAAGTGACGTGCCTGTATCCGATAAATATCTTTGCAGTTCTTCAATTTCATCTTTAAATGAGAATACGCCGTCATGGTTGTTACGGCGGATTGCATTTGCTGTCAGCATATCCGTACCGGGTGCGCGTCCAAGTCCTAAATCCAGACGGTCGCCGAATATTGCGTGCAGCGTGCCGAATTCTTCAGCAACGATATACGGTGAATGGTTTGGCAGCATAACCCCGCCGCTGCCGACACGGAGATGTTCAGTGTTCTGAAGAATGTGCTGAATCAGCTGTCGCGTTGCGCTCGATGCGATGGACACCATATTGTGGTGTTCAGATATCCAGTAGCGCTGGTAGCTTGAGCCGTCCACATGTTTTGCGAGCTTTATCATATCTTCAAATGCACCTGTTGCATTCGATCCTTCGCGGACAGGTACTAAATTAAGTACTGAAATATTTATTTTCTTTGTCATCTTGAAACCTCCAGCTAAATTATCTATCATATAGTATTCTCTTATAGTCAAACAGAAAAGTATAAATATCTGCTTGAACGTGGTAAAATCTATAAGAATTAAATGTAGATGATGGGTAGGGATAACATGTCAATTTATGTGGATTATGCAGCCACGACTCCTATAGACAAAGAAATTTTAGAAAGTATGCTCGGCAACGCGGATAAATTCGGCAATCCGTCAAGCATTCACCGTGTCGGCAAAGAGGCCAAGGCGTTTTACGAAACGTCGCGTAAAAACGTTGCGAAAGAACTTGGTGCCAATGCGGACGAAATAGTATTCACAGGCAGTGCCACTGAAGCGAATAATATGGTCATCCGCGGTATTACAGGCTACTATGATAAACCGCATATTATTACGACTGCAGTTGAACATGCTTCCGTTAAAGAAACCTACGGCGATGTGGAAAAGATTGCTGACGTTACTTATTTAAGCGTCGATGAAAATGGTCAGATTAATGTTGATGAGCTGAAAAATGCACTGACAGAAGAGACTAAACTTGTGTCGATTATTATGGTA
Organism: uncultured Jeotgalicoccus sp.; assembly: GCA_947631305.1. GTDB lineage: Bacteria > Bacillota > Bacilli > Staphylococcales > Salinicoccaceae > Jeotgalicoccus. Next base: position 269 of record CANRKV010000020.1, on the reverse strand, counting down.
AATAATGAAACGGGCACAATTCAGCCGATGGCAGAAATCAGTGAAGCGGTAAAAGACAGCAATGCATTGCTGCACGTTGATGCGGTACAGGCATTTAAACAGCTGCCGGTAAACGTCGACATCCTGAACTGCGATTTTCTCACATTGAGCGGGCATAAGCTCCATGCACCAAAAGGCATCGGTGTCCTGTTCGTAAAACGCAATACCCATCTGAACAGAATAATCACAGGCGGTTCGCAGGAGCGTGAACGCCGTGCAGGTACAGAAAA